>JADLAP010000123.1 GCA_020848195.1 Phycisphaeraceae bacterium | reverse complement strand
GGCAGCAGCGGGTTCTCCGACCGGCTGGCTTTGACCTCGACGACCACGACGGTCAGGCCGTCGGGCGCCATCGCCAGAAGATCGATTTCTCCGAAACGGAATCGCAGATTGCGGGCGAGGATACGATAACCCTGCCGGCGCAGATACTGGGCGGCCAGTTGTTCGCCGCGCTGTCCCGTGGCGAGCCGGGAAAGCTGCCGGCGAATCCAGCGCCACGGAAATCGCAGGTTCATTGCGGATTGGCGTACACGTTGAGCGCGATGTTCAGCAGCATCGCCAGCATCTGGTCCAGCGGGTTATAGCTGCCTTCGTCGAACAGTTTTTTCTGGTATTGCTCGGTAAGCCGCTGGTACTGCTGCTTGCGCAGCTCTTGTTCGATATCGAGTTGGACTTCGCGCAGCGGCTTGCCCTGTCCGGTGCTGATGGCCTTGACGTAGATCCAGTAGAACTGGTCCTCGCCGCCGCCGCTGGCCGCGGGTACGGTGATGCGGGTCGAGTGCTGGTCTTCCCGCAGCACGATCAGGGCATCGTTGAGCGACTTGATGCCGAACGGCTGCTCGCCTTTGACACCCTTGCCGAAGAGGCCCTGGTCGGAGGCCTTGTACTCGTTGAGCGTCGCGTCGCCGGCGACGTCGAGGAACGCCTTGCCGCCGGTCAGGGCGCGGTCGATGTCGTCGGCCCGGGTTTTCCGGCTCGTGCGAATCAGGTAAATCGTCCGGCCCGGCGGAGGATTGAAGCGATCCGGATTCGACTGATAAAACCGCTCGATGTCCTTGCGCGTCACGTTGATCTTCGGATACAGCTTCTGCCTCAGGAAGCTCTGCACCAGCACTTTCTGCCGGGTTTCCTCCATTTTCTGTTCCAGACCGATGCCTTCCTGCGAACGCAGACGCTCGTTGGTCAGCGTCTCGGAGCCTAAGCCCCACTGGCGAACCAGTTCCTCCCGCTGCAGTTTCAGGTAATTGAGCAGGCCGTACCGCTGCTGTTCGTTGAGATTGCCTTCCGCTTCGCCGAGGATCAGCGCGTCCATGACGATCTGCCGCAGGCGCAGTTCGAGCAGTTCCTTAGCCCGCTGCCGGAAGGCGGAACGCGGCAGGCGCTGGCCCAGTTGCGTGAGCTGCGCGTCGATATCCTTGAAGACCTGCCGGGCGTAGATGGCGTGGCCGTTGACCTGGCCGATCATCGCTTCGACGGCGATGGCGCTGCCGTTGCTGACGTACTTCGGCGGCGTGGCGGAAGGCTCGTAGGGCTTGACCTCCAGATCATCGGCGGTCGGATCACTGGAAGGTGCAGCCGGCGTCACAATGGGCGACGGCGCAGCCTCGGCGGCTTGCGTGGCGGATGCAGTGGCGGCGGACTGCGTCGTGGCGGCGGCCTGCTCCGCGGGTGTGGCCACAAAGTCGTCCGGCGTCAGCCGCTTCGACTCCGGCTTGCCCGGCTGCTCCGGCTTTGATGTCCTGGATTGGCAACCGATCGTCGTGGCCAAGACCAGCGCCAAGACGATCCGACCGTACACGACCGAGGAACGATTCCATCTCATGCCGGTCAGTGTAGATGGCCGAACGACCCCCGGCAAAAGCGCCGGCGAATCATTCCGATTTGACGAGGTGGCAGTCCACGCCGAACGTCAGCAGATCGCCCACCAGCGGCAGCTTCGCCAGCATCGCGCATTGCCGCACCGGCACGCGATCCAGCCTGCGGATGAGCAGTCCCGACTGCCGCACCGCACGACGAAAACGGCCGAACGTCACTCGGTTCAGACCCGTCTCCTCCCACGATCGCGGATGGATCGGCCCGCGACGAAGGTTTCTCACCTCCATCATCGGCCCCAGCCCCGCCCACAGATGCGCGTACGGAACCTGCGTCGCCCAGCACAGGTGATACCCCAGCGGACTGTAGAACAGCGGCCCGAACCTCGTCACCAGACTGCCCCCAGGCTTGAGCACGCGCCGAATCTCGCTCAGCATCGCCGGGATGTCCATCACATGCTCAAATACGTTCGTGCTGAACACCGCGTCGAAATGATCGTCCGGCAACGGAAGCCCCTCCGCCGTGCAGGCGACAAACCTCGCGTTGCGGCAGCCGGCCTGCTCGACGAACGAGCGCGCGTCCGCCAGCGCGTCGGCGTTGACGTCGCACCCCACCGCTTCCAGCGCCTGCTCCGCCAGCCATACCGTTTCGCCGCCCCAGCCGCAGCCGAAGTCCAGCACCCGCTTGCCCGCCAGGCCGCCGATTTCCTTTGCATGGCTCCCGTAACTGCCGGACGCCTTGCGATACTCGAATGCCGCGTGCTGGCCTCGATCCCGTGGCGCGTCGAGCACCGGAAAATAACGCTCCAGCCGCAGCAGCAGACGGGCACGCAGCGACAACGGTTGGGTATGCAACGGATCGGAAATCTGGGCAATCTGTGACGATGACATGGTCTACATATCGTTTACCTGACGGGGGACACTTGACCCACCAGCCATCGCCGAATGGATGTTTGAAGATCATCCCCTCGGACGGCGGGGTTATCGGAGCCGCCGCGCCCTGGCTGCCGGTCATTTCTCGTCCAGCACGATCAGCCCGCTGAACGCCGCCTCGCCGCCCGGCGTCACCGCCATCCACATCTGACATTGCCGACGGTACATCGCAATCAGTTTCGCCGGCCCCCCTGCCGCTTCCAGTTCTGACACCACCGCCAGACAACCGGCAAAATCGCCCCGCTGATACGACTCGACCACGCGAACGCTCAGCTCCGCCTGTCGCTTCTGCTCGTCCTGCGCCTGCTCCCGCCACGCCAGAGGCTCGTAGGTCATCACGCCTTCCGTCTTGCCCACGACCTGCAACTTGCCCACCGGCCGCAGCAGAAAACGATCGCCTACCTCCTCGGCTGTTCGCTGGTTGATCAGGATGCCCGTCCCGGTGTACTTGTTCGCCGACTCCAGCCTCGCGCCGAGATTCACCGCGTCGCCGAGCACGGTGTAGTCGCTGGCGTCCACCGAGCCGGCGTCGCCCACCACCATCGGCCCCGTGCTGATGCCGATCCGCACCTTCACATTCGGCAACTCCCGCTGCGTCAGGCTTGCGTTGAACAGCGGCATCGCCTGCTGCATCGCCAGCGCGGTGTCCACGGCATCCGCGGCATGGTCCAAGTTCTCCCGCGGCGCGCCGAAGAAGAACATCACGCCGTCGCCGAGGAACTTGTTCACATAGCCCCGCCGGTCGCGGATGAGCGGCACCATCAGCCCCATGTATTCGTTGAGGATGGGAACCGTCTTTTCACGCAGCTTTTCAGTCAGCGTGGTGAAGCCCGCCAGATCGGTGAAGACCACGGACAGCTCCCGCTGCTGGCCGTCGAGTCTCGCTTCCTCCGGATGTTCGATGACGTAGTTGACCAGGGCGGGATCGACGTAGTTGCGGAACCGCCGGGTGATTCGGGCTCGCTCGGTGCGTTCGGTGATGAACCTCGCCAGCGTGCCCGCCGACCAGACCAGTCCCACGACCACCAGCGGACCGGATAAGTCCACCAGCAGATTGCCGTAGTCGAACAGCAACAGCCCGTTGACCGCCGCATAGCCCAGCGCCAGCGTCAGACAGGAAAGCAGCGCGGCAATGGGCGCGAACCGAGCGACCATCGCCGTGGCCGCAAGACCCAGTCCCAGCGTCAGCAGCAGGCCCGTCCACGCCGGAGCCGCTCGCCAGAGGTCGCCGGTCATCAGGGCGTTGAACACCGCGCCGTGCACCACGACGCCGGGGCATTTGGTGTGCAGGCTCGTGGGCACGAAATCCGCCGCCACGCCCGTGCCCGTCCAGCCGATCAGCACCGCCTTGCCGCCGAGATGTTCACGCAACTGCCTGCGATCATCCTCCACTTCCTGCAACAATTGACGGTTGCGATCCCCCACTTCGTCCAAGGCTTTCACCGCCAGCACAAGCTGATCGCGCTGGAACTTTTCGTCCCTGGACATCGTGGCTTCGTCCATCTGCTTGAACGCCGCCAGCCAGCCGGAGTCGTCCAGCGTCTTCCGCGTCCACTGCACCATTTTTATGCGGGTTTCCGTGTCATCCACCGCGGGCGGCGCGTCGCGGTACGCTTTGCCCCGTGCCGGATCCAGGGCCAGTTTCCACGGCTTGTCGTCGTCGAGAATGACGGAAATCGCCTTGTCGAGCTGGCGGTTGTTGTTGTCCACGTGATCGAGCTTGCCGCGAATCCGCCAGACGACGTGGAGCGGCAGATGCCGCAGCGATCGCTTGCCCTGCGGATCGTACATGGTCTCCCAGTGCTCGCGCGGGCCGAACCAGGGTATGTCGAACAAGCACGTCACCGTCCGCCCGACCTCGGCCACCCAGCGATGCCGCATGGGAACCGCCAAGTCCACCTGCCCAGGCCTCGGCAGCAGCAGCCAGTCGCCGTCAATTTTGAGTTGCTGTGGGGAAACGCCCAGGTACGCGCACGCCAGCGCCAACCCCAGTTGCGGCACCAGTCGTTTGCCGTCATCGACCAGCAGCGGAATTTCCCGCACCACGCCGTCGTTGTCGTACAGGTACGTGACGAATCCGGTCCCCGTCACCGACTGGGCCAGCCGCGGTATCGGCGGCAAATCCACCTCCACCGGCATCGCACCGGCCAGCGCCGTTCGCGGCATCGCGTAACGATCCACCAACCGCACGGACAACGCCCGCTGATGCTCGGCCTTCAGCGTGTTCAGCAGCGGCGAACCGCCGATCAGGCTCGGATCCAGATTCGGCAGCAGCTTCGCGCGGATCGCCTCGAAATCCGGGGTTCCCTCGCTCAGCAGCGACGCCACGCGGTCATATGCAGCCTTGTGCAGCGCCCGCACGAACAGATTGTCCCATTCCGACCCCGTCGGCCTCCGATTCGCGGCGATGCCCGCTTCGTCCAGCTTCGACGCCAC
The DNA here is from genome assembly GCA_020848195.1 of Phycisphaeraceae bacterium. Lineage (GTDB taxonomy): Bacteria > Planctomycetota > Phycisphaerae > Phycisphaerales > Phycisphaeraceae > JADLAP01. Next base: position 8,032 of record JADLAP010000123.1, on the reverse strand, counting down.
CGCCTGCGCGTCCAGTTCCAGGTTCTCCCGCAGCAGCGCCTGCGCCTGACGCTCCACCATCGTGCTCGGCTTGTGCAGCTTGACCACCACCGCCAGCAGTGATCGATTCAGCTTCCCCAGCGATTCGGCGAAGTTCCGATCATCATCCACACGCGGCCCCGGCAGATCGGGCTGCTCCGGCAAGTCCTCCCACCGCGCCTTCTGCGGCTCGGAAAACACCACGTCCAACGCCACCGCCTTCGCACCCGCCAAGGCGATCTCGTCCACCATCCGCGCCAGCTTCGTCCGCGGCCAGGGCCACGCCCCCAACGCTTCCAGCGTTCCGTCGTCAATGTCCAGATGCACCAGCGTGTCCGTCGGCTTCGACGTGAAATGCTGACACCACGACGCCCGCTGGTCGTACAGAATCCGCTCCAGCCCGTTCAGCCCGCCCACGAACGCCAACACCGCCACGACAACACTGACCGCCCCGCCGATCAGCACATTCTGCACCAGAAGCCGTCGTTCCATCCGCGTCATGCGATGGCATCTTACGACATCCACGGCCAACGTATCAGCCGACAAGCCATCTCCGAATGCCCAAATCCAAATGTCGAACGAAGAACAGAGATTCACCACGGCACAACGAACACGACGCCATCACGCAATCCGTTGCGTTCTCAGGCAAGCCGTCGTGACTCCCGCCGCCACCAGATGCGCCGCGGTCCACGCCCTGACAGCCCGCCATGGCCGCAGGCAGCACGAAGATCGAAGCAAGTCCCCGAAGGGAAGCGAGCACCGGCTTGGCTGCACCGACCGCAGTCGGTCCAGACGGCTGGGACTGCCCACCGAACGATGCCAACAACATCTTCGTAAATCTCCCTTTCACCAACCTATTTCTCCTCGACGGCGACCTCCGGCTGTTTCGTCATCCAATGATCACCTATTGACTCGGCAGATATAACGATTCCCCCCTCGGCTGCGAGTTAATGTGTCTTGGGTCCTCCTTGCTGGCCCGCAAAATATACGTACTTTTCCCGTTTTCCTCTTCAATCGATAAAGAAGCCTCGGTCGGACAGGCGCAATGCCCCGCAATCGAGAGCCAATGAAGTGCTGCGGACGAATGAATCTGTTGATAGCCACGATTTTTCCATCTGCACAGCCTTGCAATGGCGGGACGACGTGGATTATGTACGCCGGCAGGCCTAAAATTACATAGTGTCAGTATGCAGGGGTCATTCATGCCGGCACCACGTCCCATCGCGAACCGCAATTCAAGTCAGGCGTCACAAGAAAATCCAATCTCCGGCGAGGTGAGGACCGACCTCAAAGCGGCGGCGGTGATCGCCACGGAACGTGTCCTGCGCGACACGCTGAAGAAGTTGGATGCCGTGGTGAATACGGCCATCGATGCGATCATCACCATGAATGAACGCGGGATCATCGAATCGGTCAATCCCGCGGTCACGAACATCTTCGGTTACAAGCCCAATGAGTTGATCGGGCAGAATATCAGCGTCCTGATGCCAGATCCCTACCGGCAGGAGCATGACGGCTATCTCGCCCGGTATCTCCAGACGGGTGAAAGACGAATCATCGGCATTGGCCGCGAGGTCACCGGACGTCGACGGGACGGGTCCACGGTGCCGCTGGATTTATCCGTATGTGAACTGGATCTGGACGACCACCGCCTGTTCACCGGGTTCATGCGCGACATCACCCGGCGCAAGGAAGCCGAACTTCAATTGCGACGCCTGAACCAGACGCTGAATGAGCGGGTCAAGGAACGCACCGCGCTGCTCAAGCTCATGCACGATGTGGCTGTGAGGGTGAATCAACCGGTCAGCATCGACGAGTTACTACGTGAGGTGTTGTGTCGGATCTGTGAGGAATTCGGATGGGACGTGGGCCACGTCTATCGCCTTGACGAAGACCGTGGACAACTCATACCGACTGACTTGTGGCATCTTCGCGCCGGGAAGGACTATACGGCGTTCCAGGCCAAGACCGAGAAGGCGTATTTCCCGTTTGAGGGACGCGGGTTGCTCCGCGAGGTGGCGCGCCATGGTCGAGCCAAGGCCGTGACGGATCTTCGACAATCGACAACCTATCGGCGTGATCCGGGCGCCACGACCGGCCTGCGCAGCGCGATGGCGTTTCCGTTGGTGGCGCAGGCGCGTTGCCCGGCAGTGCTTGAATTCTTCTGCGAACGGCCGCGTAAGACCGGCAGACGCTTCTTGACGGTCGCCAGCGATGTCGGCATGCAACTGGGCCGCCTGGTCGAACGCAAGCAATTGCAGCAGGAGTACCTTCAGGCGGTGGAGGAGGCCCGGCGGCTAATGGCCCGGGAGCTTCACGACGGCGTCGGTGGAGCGCTCACGGGCCTGGGGATGTTCGCCCGGGGTCTGCACCAGGAATTGGCCAAGGCCGAGTCAGTCCTTGCCGGACAGGCCAAGGAGTTGGCCGAAGGTCTAACCGAGGTTCACCAGCAATTGCGGCGGGTTTCCGCGGGGCTGATCGCTGAGGACATCAACCCGCAGGATTTCATGACTGCCGTTGCATCGCTGGCTCAACGTACGGCCCGACGCTCGGCAACCTCCGTCGAGGTCATCGGTCCACGAACCATCGAACCGCCGACTGCCCTTGCCGCAACGCACCTGTACTGCATCACTCAGGAGGCGGTCTCCAATGCGGTTCGGCACGGCAGGCCCAGCCGCATCCGCATCTCGATCGAAACCGATGCCCACGGCATCATCGTCATGATCCACGACAATGGCCGGGGAATCTCGGCTGACATCGCCGACGGCATCGGCACCGGCGCCGGCCTTCGCAACATGCAATATCGTGCGCAGGTGATTGGCGCATCACTATCCGTCAAACCCTCAAACCAAGGAGGTACCATCGTCCAATGTGTACTCAAAAAATCTCCAATCAAGTGATGGACGAGAACATCCTGTCGGTCACGCGGGTGCTGATCGTCGATGACCACCCTATTATTCAACAAGGACTGACCCACCTGATCAACCAGGAAGACGACATGCGGGTCTGCGGTGCGGCCGCCAATGTCAAGAGCGCCGTGAAGCAGATCGAGGCCCACCGGCCGAGGGTGGTGATCGTAGACCTCTCGTTGCCGGGCGATTCAGGTCTGCGATTGATTCGCTACATCTGTCAGCAGTGGGTCGATGTCAGGCCGATTGTGGTTTCATCCTATGACGCCGCCATATACGCCATGCTGGCTCGCCATGAAGGAGCCATGGCTTATATCTGCAAGCAGGATGCGGCTGAAGAAGTCGTTGCGGCCATCCGCACCGTGCTCAATGGACAACATTACCTCAGTCGGACCGCCTCAATCGAATCCGCGCTCTGGGCGAGATAGACAGAAGAAGAAAAGAAACGATGAAAACCGGGTCTCTCGGCGGTGGTCCGAATCAGGGATCGTCGTCCCCTGGTGACGGGCTGACCGCGTGGGTCGCCCACGAACCTTGCCGACACAAGGAGACCCGACATGCGCGTGATTCTCGCCATCGACCCCCGGGGGTGGGGAAGTTCAAGATCGCGGCTTGCGTGTATCAGGCGGAGGATGGCACGCCGACAAGTTTCTGACAGAAAACAGTGATCGGCATGGCCCCGCCATCGGGAAGCCATTCCGTCCGGATGCGACTTCCCGTGAACGAAGCCAATCTGTTCCACGGGCTGACCGCCATCAATCGATCCTCCTCAACATCGACCTGCTGTCGTCTTGTCATACGATGCCCCCATGATGCCCCCATTGTCGCCGTTCCGTCGCCTCCTCGTCCGGCCGCGAGGAACTGGGGTTGTTTGAAGGACAAGTCACGCGACCGCACCATGATTGGATTCTGATCCCCTGGGATTATCCACTTTAAACTCAACAGTGTGTCTTTTACATCACACACTTTGGATTAATTGGGATTACATCTTGCATTCACTTGACGCTTAAGCTACACTGAATCACCATGACAATGCTGTCTCTGGGTGCTGATGCTGAGAAATTTCCCAACAAGCTGGTGGGGGAAGCAAGTGGCGGAGCGGTCTTTGCCGATCTGCGCAACGCCATCCTTCGCGGCGAATTGGAGCACGGCCAGAAAATCGCGTCCCTGCGTGAACTGGCCCTGCAGTATGGCATTTCTCCCAATGCGGTCCGAGCCGCCATCTCGCGGCTGGAACGCTTGCGTCTGGTCAGCCGTCGGCGTGGCAGCGGCACCTTTGTCCTCAGCCCGTCCGTCGTCGACTGCAATGGTCAGCGTCTGCCGTCGGAACAACCGCGATTTCGGCCGAAGATGGACGGCATCTCCTGGTCGCAGGCAGTGGCCCTGTTCATCCCCAGCCGTGAGCATCTATTCGATCGCCTGGCGTCCTCGATCGCTGGACGTTGCCAGCGGGCGGGTATGATCCCCGTCAAACTCGACTGGACCGGCGACCTCAGGCGCGACGGCCTGCAACCCATGTTCGAGCAGTGGAACAAGCAACCGCCGGCCGCCGTGGTGATTCATTACGACGATTCCCAGGGCAAACTCGACCAGGTCATCGCCAGCGTATGCCGGGGTCGCAGTCGAATCATCACCACGTTTCGTGATCCGTTCAAGGTCTATCCTACTCATCATGTCGGTCCGGACTATCCCGGCGCCGGCCTTGTCGCGGCCGAGTATCTGCTCCAGCAGGGACGCCAACGCATCGGCTTTATGACCAGCATACGGCCCAGTCTTTGCATGGGTCGCTACTATCTCTATCAACGCGTCAAAATGCGCGCTATCGGCCAGTTTCTCCGCGATCGCAGCCGTATCCGCGGCTTCCGCGTCCATCGACATCTGGGAAACCTGATGTCGGATGTCTCCATTGACGCCATGACAAGGTGGCTCTCACGGCCCGACCGGCCCGACGCCCTCATAGGCGATGACTTCCGCATCGTCGGTCTGCTCCGCGCCGCCCATCGCGCCCGGATTCGTGTTCCGGAAGATTTGGCGGTCGTCGGCATCGGTGACACGCCTTGGTCTCACACGTTCCGGTTTCCCAGTGTCAGCTACCGCGAAGAAGACGTGGCGGCGCATATCGCCAGGGTCATCATCGATCCTCTGCCTGATGGGGAGATGCCGCTCTATCAGCTTACCGTACCGGCCAGAATCGTGCTGCGTGACAACCAGACCATCACTTCCGTATCCAGCGAGCTGTTTCACCATTTGGAGTTGCCGCACCGTTTCCCCGAAACAGACGATCAATAATGGGAGGATCATGACATGCCGCATCGCAAGGCCTTTACTTTGATTGAGTTGCTTGTCGTCATCAGCATTATTTCATTGCTGATTTCAATCCTGCTGCCGGCCCTGCAAAACGCGCGGGCAGCGGGGCGACTCGTGCTATGCCAGAGCAATCAGCGCCAATTGGGCGTTCTGTTCCAGATGTATGTGGATGGGACCGGAAAGGACCGCTTTCCGGCTGGGCTGCATCCAACGGGAATGTACCCCATCTGGACAACGCCTATCGGGCGAGTCCTGGGCGTCACCGGCCTGCCTGACGAGACTGTCAGCTATGGCTGGACGCCGGATTACCGGAGCACGCAAACCGACATATTCTGGTGCCCTCAGCACAAACTGGATGTGGACCCCGCCCTTGTAAGCATCTGGTACGTGTCGTATGCCTACTCGACCTCGGGCTACGGCAACTACGGTCTGGGCGGAGCCTATCCTTTCGTCGGATTTCCAGCACATCGGCTGACCGAAGTGTTGTCGCCAGCCAAGGTTTCCACACTGGGGGAATGGGTAAGTCCCGAGGGTGCGGCCTTTGGCAACATGGATTGGAACTGGATCTGCGGCCGTCAGTACGTCGGCTGGCATTGGGGTCGCCACGGCGTAGCCAAGGACGTGGCCAATTTTCTCTTCGTCGATGGTCATGTCTCGTCCATACTCACGCAGGATATACCGCTCGACGAAACCCAGTATCCATTCAACTACGATATGAAATGAGCTTGTTATCCGCAGCCGCGCCGTGAAGGGTTTCTATTCCGTATCTTATGGAATGATTCATCCATAGATACGATGAATCAGATTGTCAGAATATGACACCATAAGCCTGACGTGCAGAACAGGCTGTGATGCCGCGGGGTTCGTGCTTGTCGGGACCTGAGTGATGGCGCGGATCATGCATCCGGCGATTCTGGCTTCGGTCGGTCTCCGCTCCGTGGTGATTCAAACCTGAATTCGTACTCCGAAAGGATATTTGCGATGTTACGATTGGGTATTGCCGTGTTGAGTATGTTGGGATCACAACCAGCCTTTGGCGTCGAGCCGCCATCGCCCGCCGAGCCGCCTGCGGCATGGGAACAGGGATATGACATCTCGGGCATTATCGCCAATGTGCCGGAACTGAAGCATCCGCGGCCTGACAGTTGGCAGCCGACGCTTTGCTGGGAAGAGCCGGCGTATTCCTATGCCGATCCCGCGAAACTGAAGATTGAGTTGGATGCGCTTTGGCGGCGGGGCATCGTGCCGCGAATCGGGCTGCCGGCGGATTTCGGCGTCGATCCCAAGCAGATCGATCAGGCGGTGGCCCAGGCCAAGGCGGTCGCCGACGCCGGGCTGCCGGTGAATATCCAGATTTGGGGCGCCATGGATCTCTACAGGCTCGAAGACGGAAAGCTCCTTCGCCATCCAGACATGCCGGAATTGAAGAACCCGACCCTTGTGGGCGACTGGCCTTGCGTCACGATCAAAGACGCCTGGAAGCGTCGAGCCGATCACCTGCGCGGCTTGTACAAGAAGTTCGTCGACGCCAAAGTTCCCGTAGCTGCCGTATGGTTCGACTACGAAGGGTCTCCGAACCCCTGGGGCGGCCAGTTTGAACGTACGGTGGCCTGTCCCAGTTGCCGTAAGCTGCTTCCCGCCGACGTGATCAACAGCTTCGAAGCGTTTAAGTCCTACATGTACAACATGAACATGGAGGCGATAGACGAAGCTTTCGGCAAGCCGACGCGAGAGGCTTTTCCGAAGGCCCGGATCGGCCAATTCGGTTTTTCGCCTGCGTCGCAGGAATACCCGACCTTTGATGTCAATGGCGTGCAACTGCCGTATTGTCCGAAGCAGGAAACGACGGACTTTACGGTTTCGATGCCGATCATTTATGGCATGCCACGCCTGGTGGATGCCAATCTCTCGCAGGCCGAGGCGGATCGAGTCTATTTTGTCGTGTTGACTCGAAACGTCATCAATACCCACCACAACCTGCGTCCGGATCAACGCATGGTGCCTTTTGTAGCCCGATGGGTGGACGTGCCCGCAACGCCTCATGCTCCGGTGATGAGTGGTTGGATGTACCGCGAGTGCCTTCGCCACGTGATCTTGCGTGGAGGGAAGGGGTTCTATTGTTTTTGCATCGCTCCTCCGCCCTCTTTGCCATGGGGCAACTACTATGACGAGTTGGCGCACGTCGGGGCGGTATGCAACGAGTTCTTCGCCTATCCCGAATTTTTGGAGAAGGGCAAGGTGCTCAACGACTCCCTGCCGGCGCCGACGGAGACGGGCGTGGTGTGGTCCGGCCTGGGCTTGCCGGACAAGGCGCTGATTCGAACGTTTGCCCTTGGCCGGGACACGGCGGAAGTGGTGCAGATCATGCCGTTTCCCGGCGTGACCGTGCGGCTATTGGCGCCGCCTTCGGGCCAGACCTTTATTGTGGACCGGTCAGGTGCAATTCACACGGTCGACTGAAGCATGGAGAGAACAAAGAAACTATGAGAAACAATGCAGCCGGGCAAAGATGATGGAGTCAGTTCCCGCGTGAGGGACGACACGACATCTGACTACAGAAGACCCGACATGAGCGTGATTCTCGCCATCGCCCCCCGGGGGTAGGGAAGTTCAAGAGCGCGGCTTGCGTGTATCAGGCGGTGGGGATAAGGGGGTGGGGATAAGGGGATAGGTGGGGATAAGAAACTATGAAAGCCGGGTCTCCCGGCGGTGGTCCTTTTGAGGGATCATCGTCCCAAGTGACGGGCTGACCGCGTGGTCGCCCACGAACCTGCCTTTCAAGGAGACCCGACATGAGC
>JADLAP010000122.1 GCA_020848195.1 Phycisphaeraceae bacterium | reverse complement strand
GGGGGCAAAACAGCCCCGCTTCCGGGGGCGGGATGACACGGTTTAAGCTCGTCGCGCGGCTCTTGCGCTGAACGTATCGCATGAGAATATGCGGAAACAGCGTCAGATGCGGGATCGCGCATTTTGATAGGACGTTTTTCGGGATTTTTGATTCACGGGCACGGAGGGGTAGCTCGCGGACGGGTTGTTGAGGAGGGGTTCCGCGACGCCGCGAGCGGCGGGTCACGGCGTTTCAGGTCCAAGCGTCCACTCCAAACCATGATCGTAGAGCGTGGCGGGCAACGGCTGGCCCTGGTCATTCCAGCCCATCATCTGGTAGTAGAAGCGGATCATGGCCATGAACTGGGCACGGTCGAGGCGGTCGCCTTTTCGGGGGCCGGTGCCGATGGCTTGATCGTAGAAACGATCGGGCAGGCGATCGGCGTCGGGCGTCAGTCCTTCCCGGTTGTTGTAGAGTCGCATGAGGTGGAACCGGCGTTCGCCCCATCGCATGATTTCGTAAGCGGAGGTTTCCCATCCGGTCGCGGCCGCCAGCAGTTCGGTCATCTGCCTCAGGCTCAGCAGACGGGTGGGCGCGATGGCGAAGATGCACAGGTCCAGCGCGTCGGCGGCGGACCAGAGCGTGCTCAGGGCCTTGAAATTCCGCACTTTTCGCCGGCCCAGATACCCCATGGGGATGCGCTCGAGGATGCCGACGGTGCGGGACAGGTCCAGCGAATGGTCCCAGCCGACCTGGGTGTCGAAGTCCCAGTCATGTTCGCAGATGTCGTAGCGGGGACCGATGGGCGCTACGGCGAAGCCCAGGGCCAGGTTGGTCTGACTTCGCGGCTCGAACGGGACCATCTCCAGCCCTTTGACGTGCATGGCGTAGCGTCCAGCCTCGCCGCCGAGACGTTGCGCCACGCGCATGCTGCCCTCGGCCAGCACATCGCCGAAGCCTTCGCGGCAAGCGACGCGTCGGGTCATTTCCAGGATCGCCTCCGCGTTGCCGAATCGCAGGTCCACGCCGTCCGTGTCCGCCGGGGTCAGCAGATCGCGTTCGCGCAGCTCCATGGCCATCGACAGCGTGAAACCCAGTGAAACCGGGTCCATGCCCCACTGGTTGAGCAGATTGTTCAGTCGCAGCAGGACGCGCACATCGGCCAGACCGAGGTTCGGTCCCATCGCGCCGGTGACTTCCTGGTGAATGCCGCTGGCGCGTGGATCGAGGTCGTCATCGCCGGGGTGCAGGACTTTGATGCAGTCGTTGGGGCAACCGGGACAAGGCCGATGGCCGCTTACGAAGGGAAGGAAGCGGTCCTCCTGATAGTTTTCCACGCCGGTGAAATGGGCATCGCGGTAATTATGAACCGCCAGCGCGGCGTCGAGGCCGTGGGTGTACAACCAAACGGCGAAGCCTTGAGGACGTTTCTGCCATGCTGATAACACGTTATCCGCGAGCCTTGCGGTGAAATCCTCGGTGATGGCGGCGACGCGGGCGGGGTCGGCCAGCGGCGGCAGCGCGCCTCCGCGTAAGACGATGGCCTTGAGTTGTTTGGCTCCCATCACCGCGCCCAGGCCCATGCGCTGAGCCTGGAAACAGCGGTCGGCGACGATGCTGGCGAATCGCACGCGCCGCTCGCCGGCGGGACCGATGGCGGCGATGTGCAGATCAGCGCCGAACTGACGCTCCAGCGCGTCGCAGGTTTCGCCGATAGTCTTCCCCCAGAGGTCCATCGCATCGACGAGGCGAGGCAGGCCGTTGTCGAGCGTCAGAACCACCGGCCGATCCGCCTGCCCGGTCAGGATGATGGCGTCGAAACCGGACTGCTTGAGGGCGATACCCCAGGGGCCTTCGCAGCGTGACTCGCCGATGCCGCCGGTCAGCGGCGATTTGGCGCAGACGGTGAATCGCGGCAACCCCGCGGCCGGATAACCCGCCATGACGCTGGAGGTGAAGATGAGCAGATTGGCCGGGTCGTAAGCATCCAGCCCCGGCGGCGTGTGTTTGTACAGGTAATACGCCCCCAGCAACCCCCCGCCGGCGTAGGTGCGGTAGAACAACTCGCCCGGCTCCTCGACGCGGATCACGCGATCCATCAGATTGACGTGGAGGATTCGGCCATGGTAACCGTAGCGTGACATGAGGATGTCCTTCATGAAGGCGCAATGGCAGAGGAAAAGTTCGACGGCCCACGGGCAGGGCTTACCGTGGTGCGAAGCCGGAAGGCTCCGCATCGGCGGGAACCGGCCCCGCCGTGACCGTGAAACAGGCCCGATGGAACTCTGGCCTGGCCAATTGATTCGATTTAATTATGCCTTCCGCCCCCCCTTCCCGCAACCGGCCATCGCCCCTGCACCGTGGGATGCACGTGATGCGATGGGAGCAATGTGTGGACAATCTATTGCATTTAAGTCGGACATGAGCTATCCTGATCCATGGCATTCCGGCGTGTGGGACGCTGGAAGCCGTTTGACAGATCGATTCAATATGAATCGAATTAATCCATCCCGATCCTCTCTCGTCCGTCTCGCGTCTGTCCATCATCGTCCCGGAGCTAAAGGAACAGCCATGTCGCGCAAAACAGCATTTACCTTGATCGAGCTGCTTGTGGTGATTTCCATCATTGCCCTGCTGCTGGCCATTTTGCTGCCCTCGCTTCGTCAGGCGCGTGAAGTGACCCGCACGGTGACGTGCCTGGCGCAAATCCGGCAACTGGGTTTCGCGGTGGCTTCCTACGAATCGGACCACAAGGGCGTTGTAGCGAATTACCAGTTCGGTCGCGCGGACGACGGCAATTGGCAGAACACACGGCTCTGGCAGGGTGCGTACAACACCTACATCGCCGGCAGTAAGGTCAACCTCGCCGGCGACTACCTGCACAACATTTTCTGGTGCCCCGATGACACCGTGGCTCGCGACAATGCCGCCAATCACGGGTGGAACGGGGTGACTTTCAACAACCTCTCCTATGGGATACACGCTGGTCTGTACCATATGGCCGGCCATCCCGCGTATGGCGGCCCGTACGGATGTGCCCGCGTCGACCGGCTGGGATCCCCGGCCGACACCCTTTACCTCGCCGATCATGGCAGGTCCGGCACCTTCCTCAACTTCGAAGAGGTGTCCATCGTCCAGTGGGATAAAGACTCCATCCCCGGCGACAATCACTTCGGCGCCATGGGCAATTCGCACGGCGACCCCGGCGCTTACCGCACGAATGTGCTGTATCTGGACTACCACGCCAAAACGCAACTCAACGCCAACCTCCTCGACACTGGCAACGGAAAGCCTTGGTACACCTTCTACGGCCCATCAGGCTGGTCAGATCCGTTAAATTACAGCGGCAGCTATTACAAGGCGATGGTCTATCCGTTTTAGCGTCTGTTGAGACACCACACGCGACAAGACAGGCCCGGCGAGGAACAGCCGCAAGATGACATGCAATGAACCATCGAAATGTGTTCGTACATGGATGGGTTCACCCTCATCCTTCAGCACTCATCCTGTGTCGGCTTCACTTTGACACGGCACCAAAGGATCTGCCATGGTACGCAAAACCGCATTTACCTTGATCGAGCTGCTCGTGGTGATTTCCATCATTGCCCTGCTGCTGGCCATTTTGCTGCCCTCGCTCAGGCAGGCCCGTGAAGTGGCCCGCACAGTGTCGTGCCTGGCGCAGGTACGGCAACTGGGTTTCGCGGTGGCTTCCTACGAAGCGGACCACAAGGGCGTCGTGACGACCCATCAGTTTGGTCCCGCGGACAACGTCAATTGGCTGAACACAAGAGTCTGGCATAGTGCGTACAACACCTATATTGCCGGCAGTAAGGTCAACGCATCCGGCGACTACCTGCACAACATTTTCTGGTGCCCCGATGACACCGTGGCCCGCGACAATGCCGCCAATCACGGGTGGAACGGGGTGACTTTCAACAACCTGTCCTACGGCATCCACTATAATCTACATATCGGGCCGGGATATCTGGCATCCTCGTCGTATGGCGGCCCCTTCGCCGGCGTCCGCGTCGATCGACTCGGATCCCCTGCCAACACGCTGTATCTGACCGAACATGGCCGGTCGGGAACCTTTCTCAACGACGAGTGGTACTCCATTGCCGGCCCCTTCGACTCCATCCCCGGCAACACCCACTGGGCCGCTCTGGGCAACGCGCACGGCGATGTGGGCGCATTTCGCTCGAACGTGCTGTTCCTGGACTACCACGCCAAAACGCAACTCAATGCGGACCTCCTCGTTAGCAGCAACGAGAAGCCCTGGTACACCTTCTACGGCCCCTCGGGACCGTCGTCCGATTACACCGGCAGTTATTACAGGGCGCTGGTCTACAAGTACTAACGCCTGACGTCGCTCCATGCGCGACGATTCTACTGTTGGCTTACCTGATGTCGGCCTGCCGCGGCCCGATCACCGGCATTTGCCTCATTGACTTCACCGCAATGAAAGTCCGCGACAACAAACGCATCGCACGCCACCGCGTCTTCGGGGGCATGGGGGTGATCGGCAAGAACATCGCCAGTCAACCCGCCGCCAACCTGCCTGAACTTGGCAAACTCAACCGTCAACAGATCTCCACCCTGATGATGGGCGTCGTTCCGCTTAACCGCGAATCGGGAACTTTGCGCGGACGCCACACCATCTTCGGTGGAAGGCTCGATGTTCGCGCCTGTCCTTCAAAACACTTGACTTTCAACCCAGCCGCCTGATTCAATGCTGCCCGCCGCGGCCGGATCGTGCCTGTTCCAACGCAGCGTAATATGCGATATGACAAGGCTTGCCCAGCCAAGCGGCCATGCCATCGGCGAATCGCAGGAGACGAGGCTGGGCCGGCTGGTCCTTGCGGGGACACAACAGCGTCTCCCAAGCGAGATTCTCCGGACGGGGCGCGAGGACAAGGCATTCCCCTGCTTCCAGATTCAGTTCGATTTGTGAGCCTGCGGCATCGAGGCGGCGGCCGTCGGAGCGCCACAGCGGAACGCCGGGCCAGGGATTACGCAGCTTCCAGCGAAGCGCCCGAGCGACCCGGAGCCGGACGAAGGTCACGGTGCCGCCGATGCGCTGGGAGGACACCCAGGTGGGGCCTTCGACCCGGAGGTCGACAAACTCGGCGTCCTGGGTCACGGGCAACGCCGGAAAGAGACGAAGGACGCCGTTCTGGCTTTGCAGGAGCGTCTCCCCGATCAGCAGCAGGTAAAGGGCGGAGCCTTCGAGGGCGGGGCAGATGGTGTCGCGCAAGTCGAGGTTCTCGGTCACCCCTTCGTAGAGCCTGCCGGTCATGACCTCGGCGCTGCGCAGGGGCTGGTCGCCGTGGCAGTGTCGGCACTCGCCCGGGGGAATGTTGGCGAGGTTGGCCCTGGCCAGGGCGTTGTCCGCCAAGGTCACGCCATTGGTGGAGAGCAGCCCGTTGGGTTTGAGGTTGAGCTTGAGCAGGGTCTCCATGTAGAACCAGGCTTGGTCGGCAAGTCCGAGCCGCAGAGCCGCCGTGGCGTTGACATAAATGAAGTTGGCGTTCCAGACGACATGTCCTTGGTTGCAGCCGTAGCTGCGTGGCCAGAAGTCGAGTCGCTCAAATTCGCGGAGGCAGCGTTTGCGAAGTTCCGGGTCGGATTCGGGGTCGAACTCTGCGCAGGGAAAGAGAGCTTGCAGCGAGCCCATCTGGTTGTGGAAGTTGGCTGGCAGCCCCCTCGCCGGGGCGAGCAAATCGCCGTCCACTGGGTACGGGGGGTAATGGGTCAGGATATGGTGGCAATGGGCGGCCAACTCGGCGTCGTGGCCGAGGAGGCCGCAGGCCGTCGCCGTGGCCTGGAGGGTCAGCTTGAGCAGCGCCAGCGTCGCCATGGGATCGGGATGGAGGCGCATGAGTTCCGGGTGCTGACTGGCCGTCAGGTGATAGCAGCCATCGGTGGCGTCCCACTGGAGGTAGTGGTCGAAGAAGGTGGCGACCTCGCGGAGCACGGGATAGGCCACGGTTTCGAGAAAATCAGTATCGCCGGTGTGCAGGTAGTGCTGCCAGAGCATGACGCACCAGAAGGGACCGGCAACGTGGATCAGTCGGTAAGGGGCCGATCCCAACTGCTCGCCGCTGGGGTCGGAGGAAACCGGGAAACAGGCGCCGGGGAACCCGTACAAGTATCGGGCGTTTCGCCGGGCACCCGGCAACATGCCCAGGACGGTCTGAAAGGTGCCTTCGGCCAGTTCCGGGTGGTTGGCGCGGCAGAGTGGCATGACCGGAAGCTGGGCGTTGTAGTCCATGGTGTACCAGCCATTCCATGGCAGGCGCTGCGAAGGGGTATCGAGGGGACCGAACCAAAGCCCGCATAGCCCAGCCACCGGGACGCCACGTAACGTGGAGGCGAGGTGGTAGAGGCTGAGGTACCAAAGTTGCTCCAAGGCAGGGTCGCTCAGGCCGACCCGGCTGACGGGCCAGAACGCAGCCCACCAACGACGGTGTTCGGCATGCAAGGCGTCAACTCCGAGATGGACAGCCTCATCCAGACGTCCCCGGGCAACCGCCATCAGGTCGGTGTCCCCGCGTCCGGCGGCCACGGTCAAGTACAGATCAAAGTCGCCGGCCACCGGGGCAGTGGCGTAGCCGCCCTCGACCTTGGCCTCAATCCGGCGGGAAGGCTCGACCGTCCCCCACCACTGGGCGTCAACGGTTTGGCGGAACAAGTCCTGATTGGCGCTGCCGCCGGTGGGAACAACCTGCGCCATCAGAACGTAGCGGAATCCATCGGGAAATCGCTGCTCCAACCAGAACGTGTCTCCGTCAGCGCCCGGATCGGCATCGGGCAGATCCGGGTCGCGCATCCGGAACAGCTCGGCATGGTTGACAAAGGCCACCATGGCCGAAACGTCCCGGACGCTCACCACCAGGATGTCCCGCTGGGCGCAGACGAAGCTGGTGACTGTGGGTTCCGAAAGGTGCTTGGAGAGGTGGGTCACCAGGGTGGCGTCGTGAAGACGAAGGCGCTTGCGGACGCGGTGGGCGGGAGCGAAGGCGGCGTCCAGCCCGAAGCGGATGCGTAATTGCCCGCAGGTCTTGGGCGAGGGATAACGTCCGACGTCGGGGCCGTTTTCCGCCGCCATGTGCCGCATGAATGCTTCACCATCGACAGCCAAGGCGCGTAGCTCTTCCAGGGTGTGGCGGCGGGAAAAAGAGGGATGTCGGTAGTCCCACACGTCGTTTTTGTTGATCGTCCATTCCAGGTGGAAGGGTTCTTGAGCAAGGGCCGCCAACGACCCGTTCCCTAAAGCTGTGGCGTCCTGCCAGCAGCGTGACGGCATCTCGCAGACCAGATCGTGCTGGGCAAGATAGCTCTCCCAGTCGAAACCGGTGGCGGCATGTGCGGTTTCAGTCAGGCTGTTGTGAAGGATGCGGTCGTAACGCGGCATAGGTATGTCTGTCATGACAAGTGGCTCACAGGGAAATGATCGTAGCTCTCTGTCTGAAACATTGATTCGCATCAATTATGATTTCTGATTCGACTTTCCACAAGGGTTTTCACCTTATAAGCCGCTGGTTTAAATCACTATTCATATCGTAAATTTGAGAATTATATTGAAATAATGACGGAAATGGGGTATCCTGAGTGACGTTCTTCCCATGAATGGGACGCCGGAAGCCGCCAAGCTGATCCATTCATTATGAATCGAATTAATCAACAACTTTCCTCTCTCGTCCGATTTGTGTCGTCACGATTCATTCCTGGAGCCAAAGGAACAGCCATGTCACGCAAAACAGCTTTCACTCTGATTGAGCTGCTCGTGGTGATTTCTATCATCGCACTGCTGCTGGCCATTTTGCTGCCCTCGCTGCGGCAGGCCCGTGAAGTAACCCGCACCGTGTCCTGCCTGGCGCAGATCAGGCAACTGGGGCTTGCCGTCGGCAACTACGAAGCAGACCACAAGGGCGTCGTGACGACTCATCGTTTTGGTCCCGCGGACGACCCCTATGGCAATTGGCTTAACACGAGAGTCTGGCATAGTGCGTACAACACTTATATTACAGGCAGTAAGGTCAACACAGTCGCCGACTATCTGCACGATATTTTCTGGTGCCCCGATGACACCGTAGCCCGCGACAACGCTGCCACATGGGGCTGGAATGGCGTAACCTACAACAACCTGTCCTACGGCATCCACTATCATCTACATACTTCCCCAGGATATCTGGCATCCTCGTCGTATGGCGGCCCCTTTGCCGGCGTCCGCGTCGATCGACTCGGATCCCCAGCCAACACGCTGTATCTGGCCGAGCATGGCAGGTCGGGAACCTTTCTCAACGACGAGTGGTACTCCCTTGCCGGCCCCTTCGACTCCATCCCAGGCAACAACCACTGGTCCGCTCTGGGCAACGCGCATGGCGATGTAGGCGCATTTCGCTCGAACGTGCTGTTCCTGGACTACCACGCCAAAACGCAACTCAACGCGGACCTCCTCGTTAGCGGCAACGAGAAGCCCTGGTACACTTTCCACGGCCCATCGGGACCGTCGTCCGATTACACCGGCAGCTATTACAGGGCACTGGTCTACAAGTACTAACGCCTGCTGCGGCGCAATACGCCAACGTGCCGACTTGCCGGGAAATCACGGCAAGTCGGCACGTTGTGTTTTGCCGCATAACTCATCGCCCAGCCATGTGTAATCTTGGGCGAATACGGCAGGTCCTGTGTTGTGGTGGTCGGGGCAAACGCATGTGGATCTGATCCCCTCTCCCTTTCAGGGAGAGGGCCAGGGTGAGGGTTGGGCGTGCGTCAACCTGTACGTCAAATCGCGGGCAAAACGTAATCGATCGCCGTACCCTCACCCAGCCTCTCCCTGAAAGGGAGAGGGGAAAAAGACAAATACGTTTGCCCTGATGTGGTGGTCGGATCAGGCGGTATCACCGGGAACGAACTGATAGGGCAATGCGACTTGAAGCGATGGCGGTTCCTGGCGTGAAACGAGCTGATCCATCATCCGCATCGCTTCCTTCACCTGCATTTCGGGATTGGATTCCAGTCGCGTGACGCGCTGGTGGTGCGGCACATCCACGCCATGGGTTGCGCCGATGATCAGGCGGATGTCCTGGGGAAATCGCACGCCCAGTTCGAGGGCAGCCCGAAACACGCCGCGAGCCAGGATCTCGTCCCTGACGAAAAGCGCGTCGGGTTTGCGGGGTAGTTTCCAGAACTTATGGAACAGTTCCCATCCGCCGCGTTCGGTGATGATGACGTTGTCCTGGTAGAAATTGCACTCGGGCGGACAATCCAGCCCCGCCCGCGCCGCGGCGCTGGACATGGTGTTGAGCCAGAACTTCGTATCGATAAGAGCTATGTTCTGCCACAAGGACCCCACCGTGCGGCAACCGACGCCGGCCAGGTGTCGCATGGCTTGGCGCAGCAGATCCGTGTGATCGAAATAGACGCAGGGATCGGACAAGCTGTATCCGAGCGTCACCCACGGGATGCCGTGCTGTTCAAGTTCCGACCCTCGCTCGTACATGAAATGAAACGTGAAGACGCCGCGAACCGAGGAGAGCAGATCAGGCTGGTCGAGGATGTCCAGTTCCCGCGGCCCTTCGCCGCGGACGTGGGTCAAGGTGGCCAGGTGCATTTGTCCGCGCCATCGACGTTCGCTGCCGGCAATCTCCTGCATCAGCATCGCGGCGGTCATGCGGAAATAGGGACTGCTTTCCGTGCTCATCAGCTCGCGTGAAAGCACGACCGCCATCTGGCCGCCGCGCGTGCGATCCTGCACGAACGTGCCGCGGCCGACTTCCCGGCTGATGAAGCCTTCGTCGACGAGTTTCTTCATGGCCTGCACGACGGTGATGCGGCTGACGCGGTAACGCTGGATCAGTTCGTTGTCCGTCGGCAGGCGATGGCCGTGGACCAGTTTCTGGTCGATGACCTGCCGGCGAATCTGATCGGCAAGCCATTGCTGCTTGTTGACGGATCGGATGCGACTCATGGTAAATCCATCTGTGATGAGGTGTTATTTGATTCGATCATTTTACCTACCCATCACCTTCGCGTCAATGAATCCATCCCGTGAATAATCGGTTGTTTATCCCAACAATTCCACATGCAACGCCTGCGTCTTGAAAAATCGCCGCCCTGTGGTAAATTGAATTTGATTCGATTCAATAGAGGTTTTTATGACGCCCATCCCGACTGACGACAAGGTGAACCTGTCCCGCGACCTTTCCCAGTGGCGGCGGCGTCGCACGTATCTGCGACGGCTGGTGCGCGATCTGATGATGAGTGACGCCCCCGCACCCCGAACGCCTGCCCGGTTCAAGGTCGTCGCCGAAGGCCGGCGTGCCGTGGACCAGCTCAATCAGACACGAGCGGACCACATGCGGACGTTTCCCAACTATTTCAACTGGAGCAATGACCCGGACGCAGCCTGTGAAAAGGCCGGCGACTGGTCCACGCGGATCGTGGAATATGCCGGCTGGCCCGGCGAACCGGCGCAACGGGCGGTGCTTCGCATCCCGCATCGTCTGCGCGAGCCGGCCCCGGCGGTCCTCTGTTTCCACGGCCACACCGTCGGCTGTCTGATGGGCAAGGAAACCGTCAACGATTACGCGATTCCCCTGACCAAACGCGGATTCATCACCTTGTCGCCCGACGCCTGCCGCTTCGGCGACCGGCGAGACCGTAGCCTCGAGGAAGCGGAGATCAAGGACTTCAAGGGCATGTCGTTTTTCTCTGAACGCCTGCTGGCGCTGCCGCTGATGCTGGAAGGCCGAACGCTGCTCGGCGTGATGACGTGGGAGCATCAGCGCGCCATCGACGCGCTGAGCGCCTGGCCCGGCGTCGATCCCCATCGCATCGGCTGCATCGGCGCGAGCATGGGCGGCCTGCAGAGCTTCTACCTCGCTGCCCTGGAGGACCGCATCGCCTGCGTCGTATCCATCATCGCGGGCCACAGCCATCGCGTCTGGGCCAGAGAGCGCACGCTCAACGCCCTGATCGCCTTCATCCCGCACATTCTCAAGCATACCGACGCCGGCGAAATCGGCAGCCTCATCGCGCCCAGGCCCATCATGTGTCTCGACGGCAAACAGGACGGCTATTTCCCCAGCGAAGGCATCCGCCAGACCAGCCGGGTCATGCGCCACGTCTACAAGCTGTACGGCGCGTCCCGCAACTACCAACATCCCCTGCACGACGGCGGTCACAAGATGACCGACGAGCATCTGGAGATGGCTGTGCAATGGATGGCTCGCTGGCTGCGTCCAACACCCGCGGAAGCTGAATAACCCTTTCTTCCGCGCCCCGGTGATCGCCACAGTCGACAGTCGACGACGATACTCGCCGACATGAAGACGATTGCCCCTGCTCGCCGGAGCAAGGGCAATCGATGAACGCTTGTTGAACCATGAAACGCCGGTTACGCCGGCTCAGTTGCCGGCCGGTTCCATGAGCAGCAACCTGAAACTACGGGCAGGCACGGTCACGGTCACGACGTCGCCATCGGCGTCAAAATGCTCGTCTTTGCCGAGGATATTGAACCGCACCGGCAAGATCGCGCCTTCGTTGGGCATCCAGCCCGGCGGCGCTGTCCAACTGAAATCAAAGGCCCGGTAGATGTCTCGCAGACGCCATCGAGCCGGCGCCAGGACGGGCAGCGCGCGCCAGTTCGGGCGAAGCTTGATCGTCACATCCTGATCGGTGTTGTTCATCGGCGCCAGCACGAGCCAGCCCAGGT
>JADLAP010000342.1 GCA_020848195.1 Phycisphaeraceae bacterium | reverse complement strand
GAGCTTTAGTAACGGGCGACAACGGATAAAAATCCTTTCCGGTATCACCTTCAATCCATTGGCGCGATTTTGCATAACAAACATATGGAGCATACCAATCTGTTTTTACATCAGGATAACAATTCGCATAGTGTATGGCCAAGGGTGCGCGATGCTGATATGCCAAAATCAATTTCAGCAACTCCGCGCGCTTTAACGGTTCATTAACTTTCAAAGTGCCATCGGAATATCCCTGTATCACATTGTTTTTTTTCAATTCAGCAGTGATTTCATATAGTGGCGAATCCACCGGCACATCTTTAAAGATTTGTTCGGCCGCGACAGCTCTTTGCGATTCACCCCCCCCACCAAAATTCAACACTCCGTGTACCAGCTTCATAAATGTCGGCATCCCCAAAAGCATCACTAAAATAATTAAAATCGACAACACCAACGATATTGCTGAAAAAAAGATCGAAATCTGACATCTTTTCCAAAAACTCTGATTGTTAGGCTCACCTTTAGCTTTTTTAGCCATTTGTCGACTTAAAACGAATCTTTAAATTATAACACATTCAAAGAAAACATCAAGTCAACTTATCCACCCAAGCACTATATTGCTGCGAAATGGCGTAAATGCTATAATATCACGATACCTTAGTTCAATTCCACATGTCTATTCGTCGTCTTTTTGGTCAAGGTTTAGGGAAAATTAAAGAAGTAGTTAAAAAACAAATAGGCTATGATGAAAATTATCCAGAAAAACCTGAAGATGATTCAGAAATTACCGCACGCATGGAACAGGTTAGGGAAATGTTTGGAAAATTTCAAAAAGCTGCACATGGTGAAACACCATCTGGTGTTCAAACAGAAGCACCCGCACAGCCAAGAAAAGAAAACAAGAAATCAAAAGATGAAGAAATTCGTGACAAGATTCTATCTGGAACTGGAGTAATAGAAGGTGAAGATTGGTTACAAATTAAGGATATCGATTGCGAAATGGATATTTTTTTGGGCGTGGATAAAAGTAGATTTCCTAATGAAGAATTTCGCAAGTTTGTAATGCAAAAGCTGCTTAAAGAGTGTCAAAACAAGCATACAGTACCAAAAAGAAAAGTAGAATTTCTGCAATATCTACTGGCACATGAATTCAATATATTGGAAAACGTGATCTTCAATATGCGTGGTTTGAGTAACGATTTTGCGATGCAATGGCTGAAAGCCGGTGGTGATTATGCTCTATATTACGAAAATAAAGATCGGGCAAAAGATGGACTTCCCGCGCTTGAATCAATAACAGATGATAGATCATCGTTTTATGTAGTGCTACGTGAGGCCAAAACAGACATTCGTGGTGTGGGAATGAAAAGTTTTGAAGGATTACAATTGGAATTTTTGGATGAGTTGATAGCACGCAATAAAGCACATATGATCGCTGCAGTACCAAACGCAATAGAATATTTTGACAAAAATATACGCGATGAGGTGGTGGAAAAATATTTGCAATACTGCTTGGCATCTATTTCCAGTCCGGAAATAGCAAGAGTCAAAAAATATGCAGCTGGTTTGCCGGGTGGATTAATTTCACGGGAAGTTGATATTTTTTCTATTAACGATTTTCCCAAGATAACACCATATCTTGGAAAAGTTTCAGAGGAATTACCTGCGAAATTCCGTGGTGCTGGCGCTATAAAATTTGCTGACGCCTTAGAAAAGGCTTACATTAGCTATCAAAAAAAACATTCACAATGATTTTTCAAAGTTTGTATTCTTCTTTAATCCAAATTACAACCACCTCTAACTACCAATCATTTTCCACAACAGCATCAACCGGAACTGGCGCCAATTCCGGCGTGGCCAAAACTTCCGCGTATTCCATTTCATAAATTTCTAGCAAAGTAAAAAGCAAAACAATCAACATAGGACCAAGTATCACACCTATCAAATCAAATGCCAAAATCCCACCGAACACTGCAATAAATGTCACCAAAGGGTTCAATTTAGCACTGCTGCCTATAAAAACAACCCTTAACAAATTATCAACAGTACTGACCAATCCCCCACCCCAAGCCAAAATAAAGATTCCGCCAAAAATATTACCGGATGCCAACATAATTAAACCAGCTGGCAACCAAACCAATGCTGTTCCAACCACCGGTACAAACGAAAAAACAGATACAGCAGTTGCCCAGAAAAAAGCACTTGGCAAACCAGCTATCATAAAGCCAATCCAGGCCACAAAGCCCTGAGTAACAGCGGTCAAAAATGTCCCATACATAGTAGCCCTACTGATCTCATTGAATTTTTTGAAAATTTGTCTTTCATGGTGAACCGGAATCGGACTTATCACCATTAACTTATGCACAATTTTCTTTCCATCTCGATAAAAGAAATACAAAGTGAATGACAGTAACAAAAAACTGAAAATCATTATCCCGATACTGCCCAAAATAGCGACACTTT
>JADLAP010000121.1 GCA_020848195.1 Phycisphaeraceae bacterium | reverse complement strand
CGGCTTTTTGTTTTTTACTCGCTTGTCTATGCCGGGTTCGTCGCCATTAACCTGCTCGCTCCGCAGTGGATGGAAATCAAGACGATCCTGGGCATGAATCTGGCTGTGTTGTACGGGTTCGGCCTGATCGTTCTGGCGATCATCATGGGGCTGATTTACAACCACATGTGCGGCCGGCTGGAAGATGCCATGAACGCGCCCGCGCAGACGACGGAGGCCGCCAAGTGATTTACGATCCATCCATGATTGCCGTCGTGTTGTTCGTGTCGTTCGTCGCGGTGGTGTTGTGTCTTTCGTTTTATTTTGCGCGAAAGACGAAAAGCTCACACAGCTATTTCGCCGCCGGCGGAACCATTCACTGGGGCGTCAACGGCATCGCGTTCGCCGGCGACTACCTTTCCGCCGCGTCGTTCCTGGGCATCTGCGGGATGATCGCCACGTCCGGGTACGACGGCTTCCTGTACTCCATCGGATACCTGGCCGGCTGGGTGGTGGCGCTGTTCGTCGTGGCCGAACCGCTCAAACGCCTGGGCAAATTCACCTTCACCGACGCGCTGGACTCACGCTTCGGCTCCAAAGGCATTCAGCTCATGGCGGCGATCAGCACGCTGATCGTCTCGGTCTGCTACCTGATTCCCCAGATGGTCGGCGCCGGCGACCTGGTCACCCCCCTGCTGGGCCTGGCGCATCACTGGGGCGTCATCATGGTCGGCGCCATCGTCATTTTCATCGTCGCCACCGCGGGCATGACCTCCACGACCTACGTCCAGTTCATCAAAGGCGGCCTGCTGATCGTCTGCTCCACCATTCTGGTCTTCATGTCGTGCTACAAGGGCGTCAGCGACAAACCTTCCGAGGATTACCACCAGTTCAAGACGCTGACGGCGGTGGTCGCCGATGGCAAGGTCGCCGGCGTGACGGAGCCGGGCTACCAGTTCGTCGCCGCGATGGGCGATCCGGAGAAAGGCATGGTCGTCAAGCTCCGCCAGGACGACGTCAACACCTGGTGGAAGCAATCCGCGACGGAAAAGACCGTACTCAACGAGGCGTTGTCGATCACCAAAACCGCCGATGGAGGCGTGCTGTACAACGGCAAGCCCAAGGCGGACAAGGCGTTTTACCAGGTCGGCCACGTCAGCAAAGTCGTCCACAAGGGCAAGGAAGTGCAATCCACCGGACCCGTGGGGCCGTTTGAATACCTGGAAACGATCGAATCCAGCACGATCGTTCGCTTCGCCAAGCAGGCGGTGACGGACGGTGACGACAAGGTCACGGTGTATTATCAGAACCCCACCGTGGGCACGAAAATCATGAGGCCGGGCCTGAAGTTCCCGGTCCACAACATCTGGTCTCGCCTGGACTTCATCTCCCTGATGCTGGCGCTGTTCTTCGGTACGGCGGCGCTGCCCCACATCCTGATCCGCTACTACACCGTGCCCAGTCCGAAGGACGCCCGCAAGTCCACGATCGTCGCCATCGCCGCCATCGGGTTCTTCTATATCCTGACTCTGTTCATGGGCCTGGGCGCGATGGTCAACGGCGTGCTCGACGTCCAGAGCGACAACATGTCCGCGCCGCTGCTGGCGCGATCTTTCGGCACGGTGCTGTTCTCCATCATCTCCGCCCTGGCGTTCGCCACGGTGCTGGGTACGGTCAGCGGCCTGATCGTCGCCGCCTCCGGCGCCGTCGCCCACGACATGATGGACCGTTTCATGTCCATCAAGATGAGCGACCGCTCCAAGGTCATGGCGGGCAAAATCGCCGCCGTCTGCGTCGGCGTCATCGCCATCGGTCTGGGCATCCTCTTCAAGGGCATGAACGTCTCCTTCCTCGTCGGCCTGGCGTTCGCCGTCGCCGCTTCGGCCAACCTGCCCTCCATCCTGATGCTCATCTTCTGGAAGGGAACCACCTCCAAGGGCATCGCCGCCTCCATCTTCGTCGGCGTCGTTTCCGCCATCGGACTGATCGTCGTCTCACCCGACCTGTACGAAATGTACGGCTACAAGCGGACCGAAGCGCTCTTCCCCTTCACCAATCCCGGCATCGTCTCCATTCCGCTTTCGTTCATCACCCTCGTGGTGGTGTCGCTGCTGACGCCGGGATCGCGGAGCAAAAACACGGAGTCCGCCTGACCGTTAAGATGATCCGGGCGTCGCGGGATGGTCGCCGCGACGCCCCTTAGGCCCATGGGCCTTGTTGACACTTGCCCGGCCTTGGTGTCCGATCAGCCCGGAGGCACCGCATGTGGCGCGCCTTCATCCTCAAAATCGTCCTGCCCATCCTCCTTTGCGCCGCACTCTTCGGCGTCGCCATTTTCTCAGTCCTCCTCCCCGCGCTCGAGCAGTCCATCCTGGATCGCAAAAAGGAGATGATCCGGGAACTAACCCACTCGGCGTGGAACATTCTGGCGAACTTCGAGCAGCAGGTCCGTGAAGGCCGCATCACCCGCGATCAGGCCCAGGCGCAGGCGATCATCCAGGTCCAGAACCTTCACTACGGGCCTCACATGAAGGACTACTTCTGGATCAACGACATGCACCCGCGCATGGTGGTCCATCCCTACCGATTCGACCTTAACGGCAAGGATTTGACCGATTTCGCCGACCCCAGCGGCAAGCGCCTGTTCGTGGAGGCGGTCGAACTGGTCCGTCGCAAGGGATCGGGATACATCCATTACCAGTGGAACTGGAAAGACGATCCGAGCCGGATCGTACCCAAGCTGTCGTTTGTCAAGGGATTTGAGCCGTGGGGCTGGATCATCGGCACAGGTATTTACCTCGACGATGTTCAGGAGGAAATCCGAGGCGTCACCCGCCGGCTGGTCGGCTGGTCCGTGGCCATTCTGCTGGCGGTGGCGTCGCTGCTGACGCTGATCGCCGCCGTCAGTTGGACCGCTGAAAAGAAACGCCGACTGGCCGAGGATGCCCTCAAGCAGTCCGAAGCCCGGTATCGCACGCTCGTCGAATCCGCGGGAGCGTCGATCCTCATGTCGCTCGATGACGACAAACTCTACGGCAACGCCAGCGCCTGCGTCATGCTCGGCTACAGCCAGGAGGAGCTTGCCCAACTGAGCTTTCACGATCTGCTGGTTACGTCCACAGGCGAACCGGCGGAAACTTCGTCCGATGCGTCACCGGCCGAGGACCAGCATGAAGCGGACCTGCGCCGCAAGGACGGCTCCATCCTCCACTGCATGCTGGCGTGTTCCGACATTCACATCGGTCCGCGACGGGGCAGGATCATCGTCGCCACGGACATCACCAGCCGCAAACGGGAACAGGAAGCGCTCGACCAGACCCACGGGCAACTGCTCGAAGACCTGGGCCTCTCGCGTCGCCAGGAGGCCAGGCTCAAGACCGTGGTGGAGGAGCTTCAACTGAGTCTGACGATGCTGCGCGCCGGGCAGGAGGGTGGCACGGGATATCGGATTCTGGACGATCTGCGTGACGCCGCGACGCCGCGGGACATCATTCGCGTCAACCAGGCGTTGCCCACGCTGGTCAAATCCCTGGTCGACAGCGGGGTCAAAGCGCCCCTGGTCAACCGGCTGATCACGTTGAACACCGACGCGGTGGTGGAATCGCTGCTGCGGATGGCACTGCGGGAGATGGGACCGCCGCCCGCCCCGTTCGTGTTTCTGATCATGGGCAGCGAGGGCAGGCGGGAACAGACGCTGCACACCGACCAGGACAACGCGTTGCTCTTCGCCGATGTGCGCGAGGAGGAACTGGACGCCGCGAAGGCCTATTTCCTGGCGCTCGGACGACAGGTCTGCGACCGGCTTCACGACGCCGGCTACGCACGCTGCAACGGGCAGGTCATGGCGATGAACCCGAAATGGTGTCAGCCGCTGTCCGCGTGGAAACGTCACTTTTCCGGCTGGATCCGCACGCTGGAAGCGGATGATCTGCTGCAGGCGAAAATCTTCTTCGACTTCCGCGGCGGCCACGGGGAATCCGCGCTGGCCGATGAGCTGCGCCGTCACCTGGACGCGGAACTGGCCGGCCACGCACGCTTCTTCGCGCAACTGGCGCGGAACATCCTGCTCTACGTGCCGCCCCTGGGCGTTTTCGGCCACTTCCAGCTCGAACAGACGCCCGACGGACGACGCGCGCTGAACATCAAGGCCGCGATGACGCCCATCGTCGATTTCACCCGCATCTACGCCCTGCGCCATGGGGTCAAGGCCACCAACACCCTCGAACGACTCGAACATCTGCGCGACCTGGGCGTCATCCAGCCCCTGAATCACATGGAAATCCAGGAGGTCTATCTGTCCCTGATGCAGATGCGCTTCGCCACGCAGGTGCGAGCGCTGAGCGAGGGTAGGCCGCCGGACAATTTCATCGAACCGTCGCACCTGACCCATCTCGAACAACGCATCCTCAAGGAGAGCTTCTCGCAGGTCCGTCACTTCCAGACCCGCCTGGCCTACGACTTCACGGGCATGGCCCAGGTGCCCACGTGATCCTCCTGCTGGCGGACGTGCATTGCCGATTCGATCTGCCGCTCCAGCAGATCGAACATGCCCAGGCGCTGACCGGACAACCCGTCGACGCCGCGGTCGTGCTTGGCGACCTCGGCCTGTACGAGCCTTTCCTCCGCCGCCATTTCCGCGGAAAAAAACTGCAATATCCCTGTCCCGTCCATTTCATCGAAGGCAATCACGAGGATTTCGACGCCCTGCCCGTCCTGGTTCTGCGCTATCGTCACTGCCTGACGCACATGCCGCGGGGATCGCTATCCACCATCGCGGGGTTCCATTTCCTGGCGCTGGGCGGCGCGAAGTACATGGACGCCCGGGAGACGCCGAGGGCGGCGGTCATCGAAACCTGTCACATCGAACAATGTCTGAGCCATCCGCCTGACGCGGTGGACATCGTGGTTACGCACGACTGTCCGGCGGGCATCGGCGTGCCGGGCAACCCACGTTTCGGTCACATGGGGCCGACTGGCTTTGAAGGCGGCGACCGCATCGCGCACCGATACCGGCCCAGACTCTGGTTCTTCGGACATCATCACCAGTGGTTCGACAAGCAGATCGGCGACACCCGCTACCTGGGCCTGCCCCAGAGCTGGCGCGGTTATGCCCTGCTTCACGGCGACGGCACGGTGCAGTGCGTGGACAACGTCCTGGCGGAACGGCCTTCCCTGTGGCGCCACGTGTTGACGCGCTTCACGCGATGGCGTGCCTGACTCCGACCGCCGGCGGATCGTGCTTCAGCCTCGAACCACGCGGCAGACGCGGCGCTTGCCGACCTGGAGGATCAATTCGCCTTCGATGGCGATCTGTTCATTGGCGTCTTCGATCTTGCGGCCGGACAGCGTGACCGCGCCCTGCTGGATCAGCCGGCGAGCTTCGCCGTTGCTGGGAGCAAAACCGGCCTGCACGATGAGCTTGATGATGCCGAGCGTCGCTTCCGACACGGTTTTCGTTTCAAGGTCCGTGGGAAGCTGTCCTTCGCTGAACCGGCGGCGGAACTCCGTGCTGGCGGCGTTGGCGGCGTCGCGGTCGTGGTAGTTCTCCACGATGATCCGGGCAAGAATGTCCTTCGCGTCACGCGGATGCGTCTGGCTCACATCGACCAGGCTGCGAATCCGGTCGGCGGGCAGGCCGGTCAGCAGGTCGAAGTAGTTGACCATCAGATTGTCGGGGATGCTCATCACCTTGCCGTACATCTCGTCCGGCTTTTCGGTGATGGCAATCGCGTTGCCCTTGCTCTTGCTCATCTTGTCCTTGCCGTCGAGACCGACGAGCAGGGGCAGGACCATGACGACCTGTTTGTCCAGGCCCTGTTTCTCCATGAGTTGCCGGCCCATGAGGTTGTTGAAGGTCTGATCCGTGCCGCCGAGTTCGACGTCGGCTTCGATGACCACGGAGTCGTAGGCCTGCATGAGCGGGTACATGAACTCGCTGACCATGATTTCGCGCTCTTCCGCAAGACGCTTTTTGAAGTTCTCGCGGTGGAGCATCTGCTGGACGGTGATCTGTCCGGTCAGACGCAGGACATCGGCGAAGCTCAGTTGGGCGAGCCAGCGGCTGTTGGGCCGGACCTGGAGTTTTCCCGGGGACATATCGAGGATTTTGCCCGCCTGGTCGAGGTAGGTCCTGGCGTTGGCTGCGATCTGGTCGCCGTCGAGGACGGGTCGCGTGGTGTCCCGGCCGGTGGGATCGCCGATGCGGGCGGTGTAGTCGCCGATGATGAGGATGGCGATGTGGCCCAGGTCCTGGAACTGGCGCAGCTTCCGCAGCACGACGGTGTGACCGAGGTGCAGGTCCGGCGCGGTGGGATCCATGCCGAGCTTGATGCGCAGAGGCCTTTTGAGACTGAGCTTCCGCTTCAGTTCCTCCAGGCTGAAAATCTGTTCCACGCCCCGGCCCAATAGTGTCAGTTGTTCGTCGATGTTCATGGCCGGAACATGATAGCAGTTGGCTTGCGCCGCCGTCGATGCCGAGGCCGGCGATGCCGATCAAAAGTCGAACACGATGGCGCTGATCAGCCTCAGATCGTTGTTCTTGCGGCCGGGATCGACCTCGGACTGATACTCGTGTTCGATGGCAACCTTGAGGCTCAGCCCGTCAGCGGTGGACAGCTTGACCAGCCATTCCACCGCGGAAACAACGCGGAATTCGCCCAAGCTGCCCATGTCGGGGTAATACATGGACCGGGCGGCCAGCGTCTGGGCGTCGGTGATGGTCCAGTGCGAATCGAAACCGGCCAGACCTTCGGGCTTGATGTTTTCATCCTCCGAACCAAACTCCCTGGCGAAGCCGGCACCTCCGCGGAGCTTGAAGTCGAACTTGGGCAGCTTGATCAGATCGTAGCCCAGACCGCCGGCGCCGGTGAGCCGGTGCAGCCAGGACTGGTATTCGTCGTAGTCATACCGACCCTGGGCGAACACGGACCAGCGCGAATCCGCGATCGGCCACTCGCTGAACAGCCCGGTCGTGAAGTTGTCGCGGGATTCCGTTCCATCGCTGGTGTTGCGGTAGTACGCGGCATCAAGCTTGAGCGTGTTGGACTTGGTTTCCCGCGTGGTCTTGAACGCGGAGTAGAACGCCACGGCTTCGCTGTTGCCGGAGGTGATGTTGGCGCCGAGTTCGAAGTGGGACTTCCAGACCTTGCGCATGCGATCGAACCAGGACTCCCGCTCAGGCAGTGCGGGGGCGTCAGACTTGGGCGCGGCGGCGACCGCGGCGGCCACGGGCGTCGGCGCGGGGGCAGCCGGAACCGGGGCCTGTGCGTCGCCTTCCTTGACCACCTGCGCCACCTGCGAGGCTGGAATCTCCAGCTTGCCCAGCACCGGATGCTGCACCGTCACCTTTTCCGCCGTCTGCTCCAGCACCGCGCCGATCAGACGGTCCCCGGTCTTGAGCACCACCTCGTCCGCCAGCGCAGCCGAACCGGCCAGCAGCATTGCCGACAATGTCAGAGACGACAGCACACGCATCACCATGTCGATCACTCCCGCGATCATTTGAGCCGTTGCCGCGCGACCGGGCGGCGCGTGGAAGGAAGGATAGCAAGCCGCGTCGGTTCGCGGCAATGTCGTGCGAAAACTTTCTTGTCGCATGTCGCTCAGGCCGGGCTGGTCTGCAGCGTGGGCTTCTTGACCGGAGGCAGCCAGCGATCGCTGATTTCACCGGCGGGCACGTCGGGATGGGCGTGACGGATCGCGGCGGCGACCAGGCCCATGAACATCGGCTGGGGCCTCAGAGGCCGGCTGGTCAGCTCCGGATGGAACTGACCGCCGATGAAGAAAGGATGGTCGCGATGCGGCAGTTCGAGAATCTGCATGATCGGCTGCTGCGGATGCCGGCCGGAGAAGACCATGCCGTGCTGTTCCAGCGTTTCGATGAACCGCGGATCGACTTCGTACCGATGCCTGAATCGGCCGCGAACCGTCCTGGCGCTGTCGAACAGGAACGACGCCAGCGTCCCCGGCGTCAGCAGCACATCCTTGCCGCCGAGTCTCATGTTTCCGCCGAGGCCTTCGATTTTCTTCTGCTCCGGCAGGATATCGATCACCGGATGCGGCGTGCCTGCGTTGAATTCCGTGCTGCTGGCCTCCTGCATCCCGCAGACGTTGCGTGCGAACTCGATCACCGCGATCTGGAAACCGAGGCAGATGCCCAGATACGGCAGCGCGTTTTCCCGGCAGTACCGCACGCAGGCGATCTTGCCCTCCGTCCCGCGTACGCCGAACCCGCCGGGCACGATCACCGCGTCGAAGCCTTCCAGCACGCCGGTGACCTTCGCCGGGTCCATCTGCGTCGTGTCCACCCACCTCGTGTCCAGTTCCACCGACAGATGAGCGCCGCAATGCTCCAGAGCTTTGTCGATGGAGGCGTAGGCGTCGCGGATTTTCGCGTATTTCCCCGTGATCGCCACGCGCGCGGTGAACTTCCGCTTGGATTGCAGCTTGTTCACGAACACGTGCCAGCGGTCGCGGGAACGGTCCTCGAAGCCCTGGTCCACGCGGTCGTGCAGGTCGAGAATCGTCAGCACCTGGCTGTCGAGGCCGGCCTCGCGCATGGCGTCGGGAATGGTGTAGATCGACTCGCGGTCGTGCATGGAGAAGACGCGCCGCTTGGGCACGTTGCTGAACATGGCGATCTTCTCCATCGCCGTTTCCTTGACTTCCGTGTGGGCGCGGCAGGCGACGATGTGAGGCTGAATGCCGGCTTCCATCACCTTCTTCAATCCAAGCTGCGCGGCCTTGGACTTCTGCTCGCCCAGCGAGTGCGGCTCGATGATGTACGTCAGCGCCACGAAACAGACGCTCTTCTCGCCTTCCTCGAAGGCCAGTTCGCGCAGGGCTTCGATGTAGAAGCCGTTTTCGTAGTCGCCCACCGTGCCGCCGACCTCGATGAACACCACGTCGGCGTTCTGCTTCATCGCCAGCTCGCGCAGGGCGTATTTCACTTCGCCGGTGACGTGGGGAATCATCTGCACGTCCCGGCCGAGGTAGCCGCCGTGGCGCTCCTTGTCGAGCACGCGACGGAAAATCTGCCCGCTGGTGGTGAAGTTGTCCGCCGTCAGATCCTGGTCGAGCATGCGCTCGTACGTGCCCAGGTCCATGTCGGTTTCCATGCCGTCGTCGAGGACGAACACTTCGCCGTGGCGGTAGGGATTGAGCGTGCCGGAATCGATGTTGAGATAGCCCTCCATCTTGATGGGGGCGACGCGAAGGCGTTTGTCCTTGAGCAGTTTGGCCAGCGAACTGGAGAAGATGCCCTTGCCCAGACCACTCATGACGGTGCCGAGGACCGCCATGTACTTGTGCCGGCCACGCACGTAGCCCGGCGGAATGGGATTGAAGAATTCCGACTCGTGGGAACTCCTGCCGGCTTCCGCGAGCATTTGAAGGCTGTCGGTGGAGCAGGGAATCTCGTCGCCGCAGGTGTTGTTTTGTTCAGGGGGCATGACTTACCGTACCAAGACGCGAGTCGGGACGCAATACCTCAGCGCAATGACACAATGTCCAAATCCGAATGCTGAATGACAAGACGCGCGGGCAGTTTGCCCGCGGCTGCAATGGAGCGCGTCATTTGTCATTCGGATTTCTTCATTCGGTCATTCTCCCTGATTTGCCCGCCATCGCCTGGATGCTAACCTCTTCGTCACCATGAAAATCAGCCTCGCCTGGCTCAATCGTTGCCTGGATCGTTCCGTCACCGCCGAGGAGGCGGAGCAGACGCTTGGCCGTCAGGGTTTTCCCGTGGAAGGCCGGCACGCTTTGCCCAACGGCGACGTGATGCTGGACGTGGAAGTCACGAGCAATCGCGGCGACTGTCTCTACCACGTGGGCGTGGCGCGGGAAGTGGCGGCGGGTTCCGGCCGCACGCTCAAGCTGCCCGACATCGCGCTGACGGAGAACGCCGCGACGCCCGCGTCTTCGCTCACCAGCATCGACAATCAGGCGCTGGACCTCTGCCCCGTCTACACCGCCCGCGTGATCCAGGGCGTCAAGGTCGGCCCCAGCCCCCGATGGCTCGTGGACTGCCTCGAAGCCATCGGTCTGCGCAGCGTCAACAACGTCGTGGACGTGACCAACTTCGTCATGATGGAGATGGGCCAGCCGCTGCACGCCTTCGACCTGGCGCGGCTGAAGGGTCGCCGCATCGTCGTTCGCCGCGCGATCAAGGGCGAAACCATCGACGCCATCGACGGCACGAAGCACACGCTCGATGACGCCATGCTGGCCATCGCCGACGCCGAGCGTCCCGTGGCGGTGGCGGGCGTGATGGGTGGCCTGAACACGGAAGTCAGCTCCGGCACGACCGACATTCTGCTGGAATCCGCCCAGTTCGCCGCATTGCCGGTCCGCACCACGAGCCGAAAGCTCAAGCTCGCCAGCGACGCCAGCTACCGCTTCGAGCGCGGCGTCGATCGGGCCGGCGTGGAACAGGCCAGCCGACGTGCCGCCAGGCTCATCGTCGAAGTCGCAGGCGGCAAACTCGCCTCCGGCGTCATCCGTGCCGGCGAACCGGAACTGCCTCTGGCCACCGTGACCATGCGCTTGGCCCGCTGTGAGCAACTGCTCGGCTATGCCGTGCCCACCGACGCGATCATGCGTCATCTGGACCACCTCGGCTTCGCCCCGCAACTCGACGCCGTCCGTCAGGCCATCGTCTGCACCGTCCCCTCGTGGCGGGCGCGGGACGTCGAACGCGAAGTGGACCTGATCGAGGAAATCGCCCGGATGCACGGCCTGGACCATGTGCCCACGCACGACAAGATGCCGGTGAACATCCGTCCGGCACAGACGCGCGTCGCCGCCCGGCAAATCCTCGCCCAGACCCTCGTGGCGCACGGCTACCACGAAACCGTCACCGCCAGCTTCCTGCGTGTGCCGCAAGGTCAGGCCTTTCTGCCCCAGAACGCCGAAGGACTGGAAGTGTCCGACGATCGCCGCAAGGCGGAACCCATGCTCCGCCCGTCGCTGCTGCCGAGCCTGCTGGTCTGCCGCAAGTCGAATCAGGACGTGGGCAACACCGGCGTGAAGCTGTTTGAAACGGCGGCGACCTGGGTGCGCCAGGCGGGACAGATCGTGGAAACCCGCAAGCTCGCCCTGCTGGCCGACGCGGACAAACCCGGCGACGCCCTGCGCGATCTCCGCGGCGCGATGGAGGAACTGGTCGAACGACTCGGCGCCAGCGCGGAGCTGACTTTTGCCGCGGAGCCGCTTACGCCCTATGAAACCGGCATCGCCATCGCCTTGAACGGCCTGCCCCTCGGCGTCGGCGGCATCCTCGGCAAAGCGACGCTCAAGCAGTTTGACCTGCAAACCTCGGTGATCCTGGCGGAAGTGAATCTGGATCCGCTGCTGGACCTGTATCCGCCGCATCGCAAGGTGACGCCGCTGATCCGCGTGCCGGGCATCGAGCGTGACTTGTCGGTGATCGTGGCGCAGTCGGTGACGTGGGACGCGATCCGTCAGCAGGCTCAGGCCGTCGCGCCGGCGATCATGGAAAGCCTGGAGTTTGTGACGACCTACCGAGGCAAGCCGATTCCGTCGGGCCGCAAGAGCGTGACGATGCGCATGCTCTTCCGCGATCCAGCGGGCACGCTTCGTCGGGAACAGGTCGATCCGCACATGCAGGCGATCGTGGACAAACTGCGGGACACGGTCGGGGCGCAGGTGCGCGAGGCGTAAGCGGCGACGTGGGCCGCAGGTAGCGAGACGCGAATTACTCCCCCGCGAAGCCCGGTTTGGCGGCGATCTGTCGGAAGTTGCCGCCGCGGGGATCCGCCACCGCCACGACGGCGACGTGAATGTCCCTGGCGCCCATGCGGCGCAGCTCGCGTGCGGCGGTCTCCAGCGTCGCGCCGGAGGTTTTCACATCGTCGATGATCCAGACCCGCCAGCCGGCGAGGTCGATGGGCAGCCCCGCGACGCTGTCGCGGACGTTGTGGTGTCGGCGTGACGGCGCGATGGCCGTCTGGGCCGGTGTATAGCGGATGCGATGGAGCAACGGCGTCAGTCGCCAGCCCCCTTGCCGGGCCACGGCTTCGGCGATCATCTGCGACTGGTTGAAGCCCCGGCTCCAGCGGCGAAGCCAGTGCATCGGCAGCGGACAGAGCACGCTGGTCGCACAGCCGCGCGACTCGCCGCTTTCGACCATCCGCCGCGCCAGCTCACCGCCAAACCACGGCGCCCAGGGCCAGCGGCGATGGAATTTCATCTGCACGATCCACCCCGACAGCGGCGGCTGGTACGCGCCCAGCCGGATCAGGGATTTCCACGGCAGTTGCTTTCCCCGGCAGAACGGACAGCCGGCCTCATCGACCGCTTCCGCTGCGATCGTCGCGCCGCAGCGAGGACAATACGCGCCGGCCACATCCGCCTGCCACGCAACCTCCGCCGCTTCCCGCGCGACCGCGGCGACAGGCGACAGCCCGCGGCACATGCCGCGACCCAGCCCCGAAACACAGCCCGCGAGCCGACGTGAAAATACCGCCATACGCCCCACGCCCCTCGCCCCGGGGGATATACTCCCGCCGATGGTAACAGGCAGCGCATCCCGATCCAATGCCGGCCGAGGCTTGTTCGCCGCGAAAGTCGAAGCGAACCAGCCGGTCTGCCGGGAGCATTTCCGACTGCGGCTGCGAATGGACCGCCACGCAACGTTTCCCGCGAGCCGGCCGGGGCAGTTCATCCAGATCGGATGCCGGCCTCCGGCGTCGCGGATGGATGATCCGAGGCTGTTGGGCGACGACTGGGACTGGTCGCCGGGACAGCCCGCGACGCCCAGCCAGATGGAGCTGGTTTCGCCGCTGGCGCTGCTTCGCCGGCCGTTCAGCCTCGCGGGACGCTGGGACGACGCGCGGGGCACGGTGCTGGAGATTCTCCATCGCGTGGTCGGCGTGGGCACGCAGTGGCTCAGTGCGCTACGGCCGGACGATGATGTGGACCTGATCGGCCCGCTGGGCAACTGCTTCACGATGCCGGAGGGCAATCGCATCGCCCTGCTCGTCGGCGGCGGCGTGGGATTGCCTCCCATGTTTTACGTCGCCCAAACGTGGGTGAAACAGGACTTCCAGGCCGTGGCGTTCATCGGCGCCATGACGGCGGATCTGTTGCCGGTGTCGTTCACGGGCGATGTCCCCGGCGATGGTCGGGCGTCGCTGTGCGCCCAGCCGTTCTCACAATGGAACGTGCCCAGCGTGGTGACGACGGACGACGGCTCCCGCGGCCTCAAGGGTCTGATCACCGACGGCCTGCGGCGACACCTGGACCGGATGACCGAATCGCAACGCGGCGAAGCGGTGCTGCTGACGTGCGGCCCGCATCGCATGATGCACGCGGTGGCAAAGCTCGGCGAACAATTCGGCGTACCCGTGCAGGCGTGCATGGAGCAGGCGATGGCGTGCGGCATGGGCACGTGCCAGTCCTGCGTGGTGAAGATGGAAGACCGGGAGAAGCCGCAGGGCACGACGTCGGAGGGCAGGCCGTGGCGGTACAAGCTGGCGTGCACGGATGGTCCGGTGTTCGCGGCGGAGCGGGTGGTGTGGTGAATCGCGTCAAATACGAACGCGTAACGGGACGGGCGGGCCTGCGGCCGCGCCGCTAACCGGCGGCGCTACACGCGATCTTTGGGGTGTATGGGACGCGCGACTTTAAACGCGCGATTGCCCCGGTGCTGGCCGATGTGGCCCACGAACTTCCGCCGGCCCTCGATCAGCAGCGTCATCGGCAGCTTCGCCGGCTTTTCTGTCACGATCAGATCGCCGACCTGCAGGCTGATCAGGTCGCGCATGGTGATCTTCGTTTCCGCCAGCACGGTGGAGATCGTCAGCTTCGCGGTTTCGAGCCGGCGGGAGACGCGCTGGCGCAGCTTCGCGTCGCGGCGGTTGCGCTTGTAGGCCGCCCACGTCTGGTTGCTCAGCTTGTCCATCACCGGCTCGATGACGTTGTACGGAATGCACAGGCTCATCGTGCCGGCCCGGCCTCCCATCTTGATCTCGAAGCCCACCACCACCACCACTTCGTTCGGCGGCACGATCTGCACGAGCTGCGGGTTGCTCTCCGTCTCTTCCAGCGAAAACTTCAACGGCGTGATGCTCGCCCACGCTTCACGCAGCGAACTCATCGCACGGTCGAGAATCTTCTGCACCAGACGCTGTTCGATGGCGGTCAGAGGACGCTGCGGAATGAACAGGTCGGCGTTCGATCCGCCGAGAAGCCGGTCGATGATGGGGTAGATGATCAGCGGGCTGATTTCCATGCACATGCTCCCGTCGAGCGGCTCGGCGGCCAGCAGGTTGAAGCACGTGGGGTTCGGCAGGCTGTGGGTGAACTCGCTGAAGGTCATCTGTTCGATGTTGGCGACTTTCACTTCGACGATGGTACGCAGGAAGCCGGACAGGGCCGCGCCGAAGTTGCGTGCGAAACCTTCATGGAGGTTTTCCAAAGCCCGCATCTGATCTTTGCTGACGCGCTCGGGTCGCTTGAAATCGTAAGGCCGGACTTCCACGTCGGTGAGGATGCCGCCTCGCTCGGGCGAGGTGTAGACGATGACCGGCGCATCGCCGTCGTCCTTGCTGACCTGTCCGCCTTCGACGGCAGCCAGTAAAGCGTCAACTTCAGATTGGTCAAGAATTTCTGCCATAGCGCACTTTCAGCGAGACAGTGCCTTCTGGTGGAGTTATCGGGTATTGAGGGAAAGGCTCTGCAAAAGTCCAGAGATAGCCCACGGTTGGCCGGCGGACCTCGGATCGCCGTATGATGTGTAAGGCTCAGGAGAAAGAACGATGGACCTGTTGGCGAAACTGGCGGAGCTGGGACTGGAGCTGCCCGAAGCGCCCAAGCCGGTGGCGGCGTACATCCCCGCGGTGCGGACGGGCAATCTGGTCGTGGTCAGCGGACAACTGCCCACGCAGGGAGGCCGGCTGGTGACGATCGGATCCGTTCCCGGCGTGGTCAGCATCGAAAAAGCCCAGGAGGCGGCCAGGCAATGCGTGCTCAATGCCCTGGCGGTCGTCGGAGGCGAGATCGGCGGCGACTGGTCCCGGCTGGTCCGCATCGTCCGTATCGGCGTCTTCATCGCCAGCGAGGACGAATTCACCGAGCAGCCCCGTGTGGCCAACGGTGCCAGCGAGTTGCTGTACAAGCTGCTGGGACCGGTCGGCCAGCACGCCCGGGTCGCCGTCGGCGTCAACACGCTGCCCCTCGGCGCCACGGTGGAACTGGAACTGATGGCGGAAGTGCGCTAACTCCCCGCAAGCGTCGCCGTCTCCGCTTGACGAAAAGCCATGGGACGCGGACACTTGGAGCCTAGCGCCATAGGCGGTCGACCGAACTGTCGACGCCGGACGTAACGGAAACACAAGGAGCAGACGACGATGGCACGCGCACGCACGGGCAGCAGCTCCGGAGGCATGATCTGGGCGGTCGTCGTCTTTGCCTTCGGCTTCGTGATCTGCCTTGTGCTGGCGATTATTTTCGCCACGCAGATCAAAGCCGCCAAGCAGAACGAAGCCGCCGCCGTCAAATCGCTGGACCAATTCGCCACCGCCGGCGAACGGCGCGAGCCTGACATCGTCGAAATCACCAACGGCACCAGCAGCGTCGTCGGCGTCTTCCGCGATGAAATCACCCGGCTCAAGCAGATCATCACCGGCTCGGCGACCTCCAGCCTCGACGCCATCAAGGATGAAATGTCCAAGCTCAGCATGCCCGACGGGCAGACGCTGATGCGTGAAATCCGCCGGCTTCGCGCCGAGGAGGACGCCGCCAAAGACCTGGCCTCCGAACTGACCAAGAAATACGAAGCCGCCAACCGCCGCGCCGACCAGTCGGAAACCGCCAAGAACCAGGTGGAAAAGGACTACCGAGGCTCCGTCGAATCGCTCCAGAAGGAACTGGCGGAACTGAAGAAAGCCGCCGCGGATTACGAGAAGAAAGTCGCCGCGTCCCGCGCCACGCTCGAACAGCAGTTCAAGGGCGTGCGCGACGACTTGCAGCAGCAGCGGACCAATTCGGAAAGCATCCTCGCCCAGAAGGATTCCGAAATCGACATGCTCAAGAAGCGGCTGCAGTCGATCGAAAGCAGCCGGCGAAGCCCGCTGGGAGGCCAGGTCAATCCCGCGACCCTCGCCGACGGCCAGATCGATTCCGTGCTCCCCGATCAGGGCCGGGTCTACATCAACATCGGCCTGACCAGCCGCCTGATCCCCGGCATCACCTTTGAAGTCTTCAGCCGCAAAACCGGCGTCGAAACCGACCCCACCGGAACCCTCCGCGGCAAAGCCACCATCGAAATCACCAACGTCTTCGACACCTACAGCGTCGCCCGCATCGTCCGCATCAACGAGAACACCGAAATCTTTGAAGGCGACATCATCGCCAACGCCGTCTACGACCCGCGAATGACCATGACCTTCTTCGTCTTCGGCGATTTCGACATCGACCACTTCGGGCAATCGATGTCCATCGACAAGAGCCGCATCGAGAACATGATCGTCAAATGGGGCGGTCAATTGGCGGCCCCACGCGAAGCATCGGGCGACAAGGACGCAGGCATCCTCCCCTTCGACCTGGACTTCCTCGTCCTCGGCGAAGCGCCCAAGAAGCCGGAAACCCTGTCCAAAGATGAAATCGATCCCGGCAAGATCGAAGCCAACGCCGAAGCGGTACGCAAGTACGATCGCTACTTCAGCCTCGTCAGCGAAGCCAAGGGGCTGTCCATCCCCGTGCTCAATCAGAACCGCTTCCTGACCATGGTCGGCTACTACAAGCGGTAAATCCGAATGTCCAAATCCGAATGACGCATGACGAATGACAAGACGCGCGGGCAGTTTGCCCGCGGCTGGAAATGGGAACGTGTTTTCGTCATTTGACATTCGGATTTGGTCATTCGGATTTTGACACCAACCACGCACTTATTCCTTTTTCTCCGGTTCACGCGATATGGCCCGACCCCGCTCAGCCTTCACCCTCTGGTCCCAGTATCTGGCCGCGAGGCTGGGGGACATGCTGGTCAACATGCGGTCGCCGGAGGTGAACCTGCGCATGGCCAGCGGGATCGGCGACCTGTTGTGGCGGTTCGACAAGCGTCACCGCAACCGTGCCGCCCGGAACATCGCCATGGCCCTGCCCCAGCTTCCCGCCGAGGAGCAGGTGCAGATCGTCCGCGACAGCTTCCATCACCTGGCCCGACTGGCGGTGGAAGTGATGCACACGCCAAGGCACATCAATCCGCAGAGCTGGACCCGCCGGGCCGCGCTCAAGCTCGATGAAATGAGCCCCGTCGTCGAAATGCTCAACGCCCACAGGCCCCTGCTCCTGCTGACCGGCCACGTGGGCAACTGGGAAGTCATGGGGACCCTGCTCGCTCTGCTGGGCTATCCCATCCACGCCCTGGCCCGGCCGCTGGACAATCCCCTCGTCAACGACTGGGTCGCGGGCATCCGCGAAAAACGAGGACTGAGCCTCATCACCAAGTGGGACGCCACCGACCGCATGGTCGAGATCATCGACCGAGGCGGCGTGCTCGGATTCATCGCCGACCAGAACGCCGGCGACCGAGGCCTGTTCGTTCCCTTCTTCGGCAAACTCGCCAGCACCTACAAATCCATCGGCCTCCTCGCCATCGCCAAAAACCTCCCCGTCGTCTGCGGCTACACCGTCCGCACCGAGCTGCCGCTCCAGTACGTCATGGGCGTGGCCGACATCATCTATCCCGACGACTGGGCCGGCCAGCGCAACCCGTTGTACTACGTCACCGCCCGTTTCATGCGCGGCATCGAAACCATCATCCGCCGCTATCCCCCGCAGTATCTCTGGCTCCACCGTCGCTGGAAGAGCAGGCCGAGGCACGAACGCGAGAACCAGCCGATGCCTTCCTCCCTGCGCCGGAATCTCGAAGACCTGCCCTGGATGGACCAGCCCACGCTCGACAGCCTCATGCAGCCGCTGCCGCCGGAAATCAATCAGCGCAAATGAAATGACCGAATGACGAAATCCGAATGACGAATGCGAAGACGCGCGGGCAGTTTGCCCGCGGCTACAAAATACCTTTCCTGTCATTCGTCATTCTGATTTGGTCATCCGGTCATTGCTTGCGTTCGTGTCCCTACGATTTCAGAATTGGTATCCTTTGCGTTTTTCCGCTTCAGGAGCATCCCCGTGACCGACACGGCATCCATCATCGGCGCGCATGACCAGTACATGACCATCAACTATGGCCGGTATCCCATCGCCATGGTCAAGGGCGAAGGCAGCTATCTGTGGGACGCCGAAGGCAAGCGATATCTCGACCTGTTCTGCGGCTTCGGCGCGGGGCTGCTGGGGCATTGCCATCCGGCCCTGGTGGATGCGGTGACGAAGCAGGCGCGGACGCTGTGGCATTCGGGCAACCTCACGCACACGCTGCCGCAGACGCAGGCGGCCCAGGCGATCTGGAGCAGCGGCTTCCATGGCCGGTCGTTCTTCTGTCACAGCGGGGCGGACGCCAACGAGGCGGCGTTCAAGCTGGCGCGCCTGTATGGCCGGAAAAACCCGGGGAAACAGGGCAAACGGTACAAGATCATCTCCGCGCAGCAGAGCTTCCACGGCCGGACGTTCGGCACCATGGTCGCCACCGCGCAGAAGAAAGTCAGCGAAGGCTACGAACCGCTGATGCCCGGCTACACGTGCGTGCCGTATGACGACCTCAAGGCGGTGGAAGCCGCGGTTGACGAAGTCACGGTGGCGGTCATCGTCGAACCCATTCAGGGCGAAGGCGGCGTCCGCGTGCCTTCCGACGGCTTCCTGCCGGGCCTGCGAAAACTGTGCGATGACCGCGATCTGCTGCTGATCTGCGACGAAGTGTGGACCGGCGGCGGACGCACGGGCAAGTGGTTCGCGCATCAGCACTGGAACATCGTGCCGGACATGATGACGCTGGCCAAAGGCGTCGGCGGCGGCCTGCCGGTCGGCGTCATGTGCGCGCACGAGCGCGTGGCCGGGCTGTTCGACCACCGCCGGCACGGCACGGTGGCGCACGCCACCACCCTCGGCGGCAACTGCCTCTCCATGGCGGCGGCGGCGGCGGTGTTCCGCACGATCGAAGCACAGGGCCTGCTGGATCACGCGAACAAGATCGGCAATCACGCGATGACTCGCCTCCGTGCCGCCATGAAGCGCAGCGGCGGGCGCATTGCCGCCGTGCGCGGCAAGGGCCTGTTCATTGGCGTGGAACTCAATCCACAAGCCAAGGGCGCGACATTCAAAAACGCCGGTGAAATCGTGGATCGCTGCCGGCAACGCGGCGTGCTGGTCAACGCCACGCAGAACGTGGTGATCCGCCTGGCGCCATCCCTGGCGATTGGGCAGGAGGAGATGGATGAAGGCCTGTCGGTGCTGGAACAGGTCATTCTCGGCTGATTGCCGCATCCGCGTCGCGTGGGCTGGGCTGTGGACGATGGCGACGCTGATGCTGGGCAGCTGCGCGCAGGCGCCGCCGGCGGGCGATGCGGCAAGGCCCGCGACGTCGCCTCTGCCCCGCCTGGACCTTGATCGCTACCGCGAGCCGGTGTCCGCCACGGGCAACGCCGCCATCGAATCGCCGGTGGCCATTTCCGCGATGATTCTCGAACTTCCCCAGCCCAGCGATGATGTGGAGCAATTGTGGTCGCAGCTCGACGGCGAAGCGGCGCTCGCCCCGCAACAGGCCGCGCTGCATTCCAACGGCCTGCGGGCCGGATGGCTCAGCAGCGATCGCATGATTCTGCTCCAGCCGCTGCTGGCGAAGACCATCTCGATCACCCGGCAGCAGATGCTGCTGCAGCCGCGGACGCCGGTGTCCGCATGGGAAACCTCGCCGAATCCCGCGGCGTTTCGCTGCCTGGCCTACGACGACGGCCTGGGCGTGCGGTCGCGTCCGCTCTCCGGCGGCCGATTGCGCTGGCTGCTCCAACTGGTCACCCGCGACGCAAAGGAAACCGTGCTGCAACTGGCGCCGCAGCACCACATCCGGTTCGACACGTTCAAGCCCCGGACCTTCATGGAAACGCAGTTGCAGGGCGTGGTGTTCGATGCCGCGGGCATCACGTGGAAACTGTCGGCCAGGCAAGCTCTCGTGGTGGCGCCGCGGCCCGTGACGCAATCCGCGACGACGCAGCCTGCATCACCCGCCACCCAGCCGGCCGACGGC
Source organism: Phycisphaeraceae bacterium (assembly GCA_020848195.1). Taxonomy (GTDB): domain Bacteria; phylum Planctomycetota; class Phycisphaerae; order Phycisphaerales; family Phycisphaeraceae; genus JADLAP01. The sequence goes on along the minus strand of JADLAP010000121.1, from coordinate 12,942 downwards.
GAAGCACCGGCCACGCAGCCCGCCGCGGCCGCGGAGGTCGAATGCCCCCGGCTTGGTCAGGTGCTGCTCCAGGGCCGGCGCGGTCCCACCCCCACGCAACGCGTCATGATCCTGCTCCCGCTTGGCGATTAATCTGAATCCAACCCCCGCTTTTTCCGAATGAAAACCGTTCATTCACGATTCTTTTGCACTTCTCTGTTCTCGCGCATCGGCCCCGGGGTATAATGGCCGCAGTTGACATCCGAACAAGATTGCTCTTTGTCTGCGGGGTTCGATCTTCGGCGTCCATAGTCATCGCCTCGAACCTTGCTGAACCCCACGGGAGCCGGTTTCGGGCGCGAATGTCAAGCCACCATCGAGTGGAAGACAGGGACGACTCGGCAACGCACCCACCTATTCATGGGGTTCGAGCGAACTACGCCGTCCGGCCCATGTGGATGGGGAGCAATCCTTTTACACGCGGCTCGCCACATGGCGGGCCGTTTTTCTTTGCGCTAACATATCAGTCATGACAAGCACGCACGACGACAATCAAACTTCCGCCGCCGCGAACCGAGCGCCCCTGGGCGAGATGGTCGACGCGATCCTGCAAAGCTATCGCCAGCTTCCTTCGCTCCACCATCTCGACGCCACCTTCCTCCCCCATCGCGGCCGAACCATCGACATCATCGAACTCGTCCGCCGCGTCGTCTTCCCCGGCTTCTTCGACGATCAGAGGCTGACCTCCGACACCATCCGGTTCCACGTCGGAGAACTGGTGAATTGCCTGCGCGGGCAGTTGTACGAACAGGTTCGCCAGGCCCTGCGTCACGACGCCAATCATCAGGCCCAGGGCCGGGGCGACGCGTGCGACCTGTGCGACCACAAGGCCGCCAAGCTCACCGACGACTTCCTCGGCCGGATCCCCGCGCTGCGCGATGTCATGGCCAGCGATGTCCAGGCCGCCTTCGACGGCGATCCCGCCGCCGGCAGCATCGACGAAACCATCTTCTGCTACCCCGGCGTCGACGCCACCTTCATCCACCGCGTCGCCCATGAACTGCACGTCCTCGGCGTCCCCCTGCTGCCCCGGATCATGTCCGAGTACGCGCACAACGAAACCGGCATCGACATCCACCCCGGCGCGACCATCGGCCGGTCGTTCTTCATCGACCACGGCACCGGCGTCGTCATCGGCGAAACCTGCGTCCTCGGCGATCACGTCAAGGTCTATCAGGGCGTGACACTCGGCGCACTGTCCACCAAGGGCGGCCAGTCGTGGCGCGGACGAAAACGTCACCCCACCATCGGCAACGACGTCACCCTCTACGGCGGCGCCATCATCCTCGGCGACATCACCATCGGCGAAGGCTGCGTCATCGGCGGCTCCGTCTTCCTCACCAAGTCCGTCGAACCCTGGCACACCGTCACCATGAAAACCCAGGAACTCGAAATCCGTCCCCGGCCGCGCAAACCCCAACGCAACGGCGACCTCGACAGCCCGTCGGCGTAAGCTCAGGTTACAATGTCGATATGTCTGCGATGCCGAACATTGATCAGGAAGCGATTGCCCGGTTCTGCCGGAGATATCCCATCGCCAGACTTTCGCTGTTCGGCTCCATCCTTCATGGCGACTTCGGCTCGGACAGCGACGTGGACATGCTCGTGGAGTTCCAGCCGGACGCGGAAATCGGGTACTTCACACTGGCCATCATGGAACAGGAACTGACCGCCATTGTCGGGCGTCAGGTGGACCTGAGAACACCGGCCGAACTGAGCCGGTATTTCCGCGACCAGGTGCTGGCCGAGGCCAAGGTGCAATTTGCCGCCTGAAGACGAAATCCGGCTCCGTCACATGCGCGACGCCACGCACAAGGCGTTGGAGTTTGTGGCGGGAATAGACCGATCTGCGTTTGACCGCGACGACAAACTGGTGTTCGCCCTCGTCAAATGCATCGAAATCATTGGCGAAGCGGCGGCACGCACATCCCCATCAACCCGACAGACATACCCCGCCATTCCCTGGATGGCGATCATCGGCATGCGAAATCGGTTGATTCACGCGTATTTCGACATCGACCTTGCAACCCTATGGAATACGGTGCAAAAGGATCTGCCCTCACTGGCCCGTGCGCTGGATCACGTGCTTGATGAGGAATCGAGATGAATTGAACTTGCGTACACTGTCGTCATGCCCGACATCGTCCTGACCACGCTCAACGCCCGTTACGCGCATGCCGCGTTCGGGCTGCGGTATCTGATGGTCAATCTCGGCGAGCTGCGGGATCGGGCGGCCATCGTGGAATTCGATCTGACGCGGCGAAGCGTGGATGTGGTGGAGGCCATTCTCGCGCTGCAGCCGCGCATCGTCGGCTTCGGCGTCTACATCTGGAATGTGCATGAACTGACGCTCGTCGTCGCGCAGCTCAAGCGACTGAGGCCCGACATCACGATCGTTCTCGGCGGGCCGGAGGTCAGCTACGACACGACCGGGCTGGCCATCGTGGATGAGGCGGATTACGTCATCGCCGGAGAAGCGGACCTGGCGTTCGCCGAGATTTGCCGCAAGCTGCTCGCCGGCGATCGTCCGCTGATCCGGCGCATCGAGGCAGCCACGCCGGACCTGAACGACCTCGCCCTGCCCTATGACTTGTACACGGACGAAGACATCGCCCATCGCGTGGTCTACGTGGAAGCGTCACGCGGCTGCCCGTTTTCCTGCGAATTCTGCCTGTCGTCGCTGGACGTGCCCGTCCGTGCATTTCCCCTGGAACCGTTCCTCGCGGCGATGCAGCGGCTGCTGGACCGCGGATTGAAACAATTCAAATTCGTCGATCGCACTTTCAACCTGGACCTGCGTGTGAGCCGCGCCATTCTGGATTTCTTCCTCCAGCGTCAGCGGCCCGGGCTGTTCCTGCATTTTGAAATGATTCCCGACCGTTTTCCGCCTGTGCTGCGCGAACTGGTGCAGGCTTTTGCGCCGGGAACGTTGCAGTTCGAGGTGGGCATTCAGACGTTCAACGAGGACATCGCCCAGCGCATCAGCCGGCGGCAGGACAACGCCAAAGTGGAGGAAAACCTGCGATTTCTCCGGGACAAGACGCAGGTTCACGTTCATGCGGACCTGATCGTGGGTCTGCCGGGCGAGGATGTCGCCGGTTTCGCCGCGGGATTCGACCGGCTTGTGGCGCTGCGCCCGCAGGAGATTCAGGTCGGCATGCTCAAGCGTCTGCGCGGCACGCCGATCGCCCGGCACGATGAAGTCTGGCAAATGATCTACAGCCCGCACTCGCCGTATGAAATCCTCCAGAACAGCGCGATCGACTTTCCCACGATGCAGCGTCTGCGTCGCTTCGCGCGGTACTGGGATCTGATCGCCAACAGCGGCCGGTTCCATCGCACGTTGCCGCGGCTATGGGATGAAGGTTCGCCGTTCGCCCGGTTCATGGACCTGAGCGACTGGCTATATGCCGCATCGGGCCGGACGCATGCGATCGCCCTGCCGCGGTTGACGATGCTGGTGCGGCAATTTCTGCTGGAAATCCAGGGTATTTCAGCACAGACGGTGGACGACAGCCTCGACGCCGACGGCCTGCGACAGTTCATCGCCGGCGGTCAGCCACGTCCAACCGTCGCCCCATCGAGCCGCGCCTCGCGTCAGCAGCGTCACCGCGACTGAGCCGGTCGGGCGGGAACCGTCTGCACGAGGATCGGCTGCTCCAGGTTGAGCGCCAGCTTCGCCAGGTCTTCGCTTCCGGGGGCGAGGATCATCTGGAACAGCAGTTCGCCGGCATCGACCATCGGCTGCCACGGATGCACCAGCGGATGCGTCACCACATAGTCGTCGGCGTAGCGGGTGGCGCGGCAAACCGTCGCGGTCAGCGCGTCCGGCTGCGTGGCGAAGTTGTAGAGGCTGTCGGTGATCACGCCGAGGGACGGCTTGCCCTCGCCTGTGATGCCACGCACCCACCGGCCGCCGGGCGTCTGGCCGCAGGGCTTGCGCCGCGCGATGCCGCCGGGCACGTCGAAATCCGCTTCGCCAAAGCTGCCGGGGATGGTCAGCTTCAGCCGGGCCGACTGTTCGTTCCATCGCACGCGGGCGTGGACCTGCACGCGATCCATGCCGGCGAGCACATGGAACGTCAGGTCGATCCACGAACGATGCCCGGACAAGCGAACCCACATGGCTGCGCGATGCGGGCCGGTCTCGATCATTTCCACCTGCGTCACGCGCCAGGTTTCAAGGCAGCGGGTCAGTTGGGCCGCTTCCTCGCTTTCGGCGAAATCGCCCCACGAGCCGTAGGGATCGTGATACACGCCTGCCGACAGACCTTCGCTGTCGAGTTTGGCGTCCCATTTCTGATGCACTTTCACAGCCAGTTCGCCGACGGTTGCTTCCACGCGGCATAGGCCGTTGTCGATCGTGCCGGGCTTGGGCGACGTCGCCGGGGCCGCCTGCGGGCCTGCGGGCTTCGCCGCGCCGGGAACGTAACCGAGGCTGTACACGCCCCAGCTTTTCGCCGGCAGATGCACCTTCGCCAGCACGCGGCAACGCCAGGGGACATGGCGGTAAAACCGGTGTTCCGTGAGAATCACCTGGAACGGCACATCCCTGCCCTGACCGTCGTGCAGCCGCACGGGCAGTTCAGGCCAGCGATTGCTGTACTCAAACAGCGGTCGATGATCGAGCGCTGCTTCAATTTCCACGTAATCGTCGAACGCATGGTCGTGCGGATTGACCAGCACCTGCGGCACGGCGCAGGGGCAGTCGTCCGCCGGCTTGGGCACGCGGGTGTCCAGCGTTCGGGCCAGATCGTTGACCGCCTCGAACTCGGCGGTCCTCGCCTGGTGCTGCACGCCGCCGAGCCATTGAATCTGCTCATCGAGCGCGCGTTCGATGCTGGAGCCGGGGAGGATGTCGTGGAAGCTGTTGAACAGCAAGCCGCGCCACGGTTCTTCGAGACTGGTCGCCGGGCGGGACAGGCTACGGTCGATCAGACCGCAGGTCTTTTCGGCGCGGATCAGTCCCGCTTCCGCGCGGCGATAGGCGAACTTGAGTTTCGCCGCGGAGGCATAGCAGCCGCGCAGGCAATGATTCATCTCACCGACATGCGTGGGCAGGAAATCCCGGCCCTTCTGGGCGATTTCCTTCTCCAGTGCCGCGAACAGTCCGTGCAGGTGGGAGAAGACAACGCGGACTTCGGGGTGTTCCTTGATCCACGTCTGGATGTCGAGGATGTGACGGCGCGTGGGGCCGCCGCCGTGGTTGCCCAGGCCGAAGAACATGGCGAGGTTCTCCAGGCCTGTGTCTTTGGCGTCGTTGAGGGTTTCCTGGAAGCGAGCCGCCATATCGCCGCGTTCGCAGCAGTAAGCCAGCCGGCGGGGACGGTAGGTGAGCAGGGTCGCGCCGCCGACGCCTTGCCACCAGAAGGCGGGTTTGTCGATGGATACAGCGTCCTGCGGCGGGCGCGTGCAGGCGAAGTAGCTCAGCCCCGCGCGATGGAGAATGTCGGGCAATCCCGCGCTGTGGCCGAAGGAATCCGCCGCCCACGCCGCGCGCACCGGCCTGCCGAACCGCGACTGGAAATACCGCTGGCCCAGCTCGTAGTGCCGCTCGAATGTGCGCGTGTGCGGCATGTTGGTGTCGGGCTGAATCATCGATCCACCGACGACATCCCAGCGTCCCGCGTCCACCATCTTGCGGATGCGGGCGAAGGTGTCCGGATCGTGGCGTTCGACGTGTTCATAGATCGTCGCTTCGCCGCGGATGAAGGTCAGATCGGGGAACTCGTCCATCAGGTTAAGGATGGTGCGGCAGGTGGCCAGGCCTTCGTTCAGGCCGTCGCGCCAGTCCCAGAGCCAGACGGGGTCGAGGTGCGCATTGGGGATCAGGTGGATGGTCGTCATGGGGCGAAATGCTACCAAAATAAACGTTTCATCAGATGGCGGGCATCACGTTGCCGCCGCAGACGGGCACGTACGCGCCGGTGATGAAACTGGAGAGATCGGAGGCGAGGAACGCCACGGCATTGGCGATTTCCTGATCGAAGCCCCGCCGGCCCAGCGCGACGCGATCGAGATACCACTGAGGCGTATCGTCGCCGCCGCGGTTTTCGCTGATGGTCCAGCCGGGCGCGACCTGGTTGACCGTGACGCCGGACGGGCCGACCTCCCGTGCCAGCACGCGAAGCACGCCGTCCATCCCGCGCTTGCCCGACACATACGCCGACTGGTTCGGCCAGCACTGCATCGAGCATTCCGTGTTGATCGCAATCACCCGGCCCCACTTGCGCTCCACCATCGCCGGCACGAACGCCTTGGCCATCAGCACGCTCTGCATCACGCATGTGCGGAACTGACTTTCGTAATCCGCCTCGTTCTGCTCCAGCACGGTCGTCCATGCATACTGCGATACCGCGTTGTTCACAATGACGTGAGGCTGACCGAGTTCCTTGACCACAGCGTCGCGCATGGCGAAGACGGAATCGTGGTCCGCCACATCCGCCTGCACGACCAGGGCACGACGGCCCATGTCCCGCAGTTCCTTTGCCAGCGCGTCGGCCTTGGCGCGGTTGGCGTGACAATGCACCGCCACATCCGCGCCCGCCTTCGCCAGCGTCCGCGACATCACCCGGCCAAGCTCGCCGGTCGCGCCCGTCACCACCACCGTTTTGCCGCTTAAATCAATGGAAATCATGGAGTCGTTTCCTGTACGAGCCGCAATCGCGCGACGGCCCTGCAATGAAACCCTTGTGGTCATTCGCCTGAAGGCCGTCGCTGACGCTTCCGGCTCGTTCGGACAATGGACCTCTTCCGGGGGTCGTCGCTTACGCTTCCGGCTCGTTTTGCTTGTTCACGCTCGTTCCTTTTTCAGTTCGTCGCAGAATGTCCAGTACATCTCCAGCATCCGCTTGTAGTTCTCCAGCGGCATGCCGGGGAAGATCGTGTTGGAGGAACTGAAGACATACCCCGGCTCCCGGCCGCAGGCGTTCAGGCAATATCGTGTGGATTCCTCGAGCATTTCCACCGGGCCGGTCTGCAAGGCGTCGCAGCGGACGTTGCCCATCAGCGCGAGCTTGCCCCGCGTGATCCGGCGGACTTCCACGATGTCCATGCCCGCCATCGGGTCCAGCGAGTGGATCATGTGCGGCTTCGTGGACATCAGCGAATCCCAGATGGGCATCAACATGCCGTCGCTGTGCACGGTGCAGTACGCTCCGCGAGACTTCACGCGGTCCACCAGCCGGGCGAGGTAGGGCGTGACGAATTCATCGAAATGAGGCTTGGAGCAGAACGGCCCCATGTTCGACGCCACGTCATGCACCAGTGAAATAAACTCCGCGCCGGCGTCAACCAGTTTGTCGATCACAGCCAGTCCGCCCCGGCATTTCCGCTCGGCTTCCTCGTGCAATTGCTTCGGATTCTCGTACAGGTCCAGCGCGAACTGTTCCCAGTCCTTGATGGTGTCGATGCACCAGAGCGAGCCGCCGACAAGCGTGCCAACCAGCACGCGATCGCCGAACTGCTTACGCGCCGCCGTCACGCCGTCCTCGCTGCTCCACGGCCAGAACACCGGCAGCGCATCCCAACGAAAAACCTCGATGATCTTCGCGTACACCTCCATGCACCGGCTGACCATGCGCTTCCGCTCTTCGGCGCCAACGGTTTCCCACAAACGACGGTCGGGAAACTCCAGCCCGAAGGCTTCCTTTTCCAGCTCGAACATGTGTTCAAAGTGCGGCGGATGGTCCACGGGCTTGAGCGTGTAAGCGCTCATCATGCGTTGTCGTGCGTTCATGGATTCAATCCCATTGGGCGGCTGGCGTTGGTGCGCCCCAGCCTGGACGCTGCGGCAGATTGCCCTTTTCATCGTACTCGAAGACCACCGCGCGCCGATGGCGCTGGCTCGTGTTGCCGTCGGAACGATGCACGGTCAGCGAGCCGAAGAACACCGCGTCGCCCGGCTCGGCGAGGAACTTCACTTCGCGGGCGCGAACCTCGTCGGGATATGGACAGACCCAGTGGCGTTCGCCCGTGGTTTCGTGATATTCCTCGTGATGTTCGAGCAATCCCCGCTTGTGCGAACCTGGCACGACGCGAAGACAACCGTTGGCTTCATCACAGGCGTCGAGACAGACGAAGACGGCGACCTGGTTGGCCTTGTTGCCCTGCCAGTAGAAGTAGTCCTGATGCGGCGGCTGCGCGCTGCCGTCGCGGGCGACCTTGCACATGAGCTTGGTGTGGTCGAGTTGGACTGCCGTGCCGAGAATGGCCTTGGCGCGGTCGATCATGTCGTCCCTGCCCACAAGGTCGCGCAGCGTGGGGCAGTTGTCGTAGGGGTTGAAGATGACGCGGGCAATGCCTGATTTTTCAAACAGGTGGTTGCCGCGCCACGCGCCGGTTTCGACGGCGGTCTGCATGGTCAGCAGTTCCCGGCGCAGCGCGTCGAGGTCGCGGCCGGTCACCGCGCCGCGGAGGATGAGATAGCCGTTGTCTTGATAGAACTTCAGTTCATCGGGATTCATGGCGGGAAACTCCGAGGAAAAGAGGGTGTTTGGGGGTATCAGTTGCAGACGGCCTGATGGCCGCCGTCGACGCGAAGGGTAATGCCGCTGATGTAGTAGGCTTCGGGTGAAGCGAGGAAGACGACGGCGTGCCCGATGTCGGTGGGCGTGCCGATGCGGCCGACGGGGACGCGGGTCTTGATCATTTCGGCCGGGCCGGGCTGTTCCCAGTAGTGGCGGGTCATGTCGGTGAGGATCATGCCGGGAGCGACGCAGTTGCAGGTGATGCCGTGCTTGCCGAGCCGGGTGGCCATGCCGACGGTGAGCATGCGCATGGCGGCCTTGGACGCGGCGTAGTCCACCTGCGCCGGGCCGGTGACGTTTTCCGCCAGCGAGGTGATGCTGACGATCCGTCCGCCCTTGCCGCGTTCGATCATGTGCTTCGCCGCGGCCTGGATGCAGTAGAACGCGCCATTGACGTTGACGTCCATCGTCTTCTGCCACACGGCGGGCGACATTTCCATGCCGTCGATGAACGGGCAGATGCCTGCGTTGTTCACCAGCACGTCAATCCGGCCGTAACGCTTGATCGCATCATCCACCATGGCCTGCACCTGCTGGATATTTGTGACATCGCATGCCAGTCCCATCGACTGCTTGGCGCCCTCGGCGTCGAGCTGCGCCGCCGCCTTCCGCGCCGCCTCAAGATTGACGTCGGCGATGACCAGCGTCGCTCCGGTTTTGGCGAAACATTGTCCAATTCCGTATCCGATGCCACGGGCAGCTCCGGTGATGATGACCACGCGATCCATGCTATTTCCTTTCAAGATTGTGACGCACGGGATTACAATACCCGCCGACGTGGATTTCGCTCTGACGCATGGCATGGCCCGACATGGATAAAAATGATATTCAATCGTTCATGAACCTGCCGGACATGCCCTGGCTGCGGACGCTGGAGGACCCTCTGTGGCAAGGCCCGGACGTGGCGCGGCGATCGGAAGAGCTGACGCCGCTGTACGTTCAGCGCTACGCCGGGCCTCGCGATGTCGAGGAACTGTCCGCTCATCCGTTCTGGGAATTGATCTACGTCTTCGGCGGCCGGGGACGATTCATCTGTCCCGCCGCCTGCCGTCTGGCCGCGGGACACGCGGTGCTGATCCCCCCGACCTGCCCCCACCGCGAACAGGTCGTCACCCGACTGGACACGCTGTGGATTGGCCTCAAGGGCACGCGGCTGGACGAGCTGCCGACGGATCGCGTCCTCCATGCCGTGGACGCCGGCCTGACGCCGTGGGCCACCGCCCTGTGGCTCTGCGCCGGCGATATCCACGCCCCGGTGGGACCGGAACTGGACGGCCTGGTCGGTGCCATGCTCGGCCGCGTCCTGCGACGGTGGCACGAACAGCAGCACCTGCCCGCCGCCGACCTCGTGCAGCACGCCATCCGCATCATGCGCGAAAAGCCCAGCCAGCCGCTGCGCATGGATGAACTGGCGGCGAAACTCGGCTATTCCACCGGCTATTTCCAACGCGCGTTCCACCGCCAGACCGGCAAGACCCCGGCCCGGTTCCTGCTCGAACAGCGCATCGCCATGGCCCAGAAAATGCTCGCGCAGAGCAACCTGCCCGTGGCCCGCATCGCCGCCATGGTCGGATTCAAGGATCCATTGCACTTCAGCCGCGCGTTCAGCCGGATCGTCGGGCGCAGCCCCACGCAGTCGCGCCGGCAGCACCGGCCATCGCGCCACGAGCCGCGCCCGTGAGGAAGCGGACCACGGGCGGACACGGGGATGCAAAAAATACCAGCACCCTTGGCGGTCGAAGGCGGTCCGCTCCCTCACGGTCACGGCTCGTCGCGGAACTCAGACGATCACGCGGTAGATCGACGCGCTCTTGCGGTCGATGTCCACGCTGACCTTGCCGTTCTTCACCGCCAGACGCTCGCCGGTGTCGAGGTTTTCCAGTTCGCTGACCTTGAGCTTGCCGAAGCTGACCGCGAACTTCACCGCCTCGATGTAGTGGTTGAGCACGAACAGCACGCGATCCTCCGGGCCTTCGTGCAGCACCGCCGAGCCGAGGTTGTGGGTCCGCTTGAGGACGTGGTGGCCGCCCGTGGGCGCCGGCGACCAGTCCACATACGTCACCGGCAGTTCCGCCGGCTCCACCGACACATGCGGCTTCGGAGCCAGCTTCTTCAGCAGCGACTTCACAAAGGCCACGCTGTCGAGGTTTTCGCTTTCCGGTTCTTCCTGCGCCAGCGGCTGGGCGTGCCAGATGACCGCGCCCTTGCCCAGTTTGACGGAGCCGGCTTTCACCGCGGAAAGGCCGAGGAATTTGATCGACTTGCCGTGCTCGTCCACGGCGGGCCACGCGCCGCTGACCAGCAGCGTGCCGCCGGCGGAGACGAACTGCTTAAGAGCCTTGTCCACCTGCCGCTCGACCACCGGGCTGCCGGGCAGCATGGCCAGCGGGTAGTTCATCAGCAGCGAAGCGTCGTGCATCACATCGACCGCATTGGCCTGCGCGCCGGCCTGCTCGACCAGACGGAAGAGGCCCTCATATTCCCTGCTCGCCACGCCGGCCTGCACGCCGCAGATCGTCGGAGCGCCGACGTGGGCGGAGTTGTCCGCGCACGGGTTCGGATCGCCCACGCCGGTGTGCAGGTGCTGCACGAGGTCATAGATGACGGCGACGTCGCCGGCGGGAACCAGGCTGTCCCAGCCTTTGATTTTGTCCTTGACCATGGCGAAAGTGTCGCGGAGAACATTGAGGCTCGGCCGGGCGTGGCCGTGGCTGCTGCTTGGAGAGTCGCCCCAGCAGTCGCGGTCGTGGAACATGAACCATGCGATCGACTTGCACCCGTGGCTCAGCGCGCAACGGGCCATGAATTGCATGTGATCGTCGCTGATCCGGCCGCCCTTGGTCAGGTCCTTTTGCCATGTGCCGGACATGAACTCGGCGGACCACGTGTAGGGCAGGCTGGCGTTCATGAGCTTGAGCACGCGGGCCATGGAGTGGTAGCCGCTGTAGCTCATGAAGCTGCCGCGGTAGAAGTCGTAGCCGACGATGCCGCCCTTGCCGACAGCCTTTTGAAACTCGGGCATCCGGGTCGGAATGCCTTCGGGCCGGTGCGGGTTGAAGTTGGTCATGAAGGTCACGCCCTTCACGCCGTGGGCCTCGTGCATCGCGCGGAGCTTCTCGATGTACCGGCACATGATCCAGGTCTTGAATTCCATCCAGTCGGTGTGCCACGCCAGATCGCGGCCAAGCTCGGCGGGCACGCTGCGCGGCGGTTCCACGGCTTCGATACTCGCGTACTTGACGCCATACGCGTCGCTGACCGCCTTGGTGCTGCCGTAGCGCTCCTTGAGGAACTGGTGATAGAACCCGCCGGGCTTCACCATGATCGGGTTGTAGTCGCTGTCGAGCATCGAGTCCTTGCAGATGTAGGAAATCTCGTTGTCGAGGTTAATCATGGAAATGAACCGGCCTTTGCCGAGCGTGCGCGGGGCGATGATCTTGTCGATCTCGGCGAGCCACTTGTCGCACCAGGCCAGGTAGGTCGGGTGCAGGTACGACGGCTGCATGCCCTCCCGCTTGCCGATCCAGTAGCCCTGCGTCGGACGGTTGGTGTAGTCCCAGCACATGATGTTGGGATCGCCATTCACGAGCCACGACGGATAGCCGCCCCAGATCATTTCATTGCAGCAGAACGGCCCGCAGCGGAAGTTGAGCTTCAGCCCGCGACGTTCGACCAGATCGAGAAATTTCAGCAGATTCAGACGCGGATTCGTCCTGCCCTCGAAGTCCAGCACGCCGGCGGGATGCTTGGCGTCCGGCTCGCCGACGAGATGCGTCAGCCACTGCACGTAGGTGGTCACGCAGGACAGCCCGGCATCGCAGAACCGGTCGAGCACTTCGTCCCAGTACCGATGATCGAGCCGGAAGTACTGCACCTCCGCGCCGAAGATGCTGTTGGAATCGTGACCATGGGATGACACGTCGGTTTTCTCTTTTCGCATGACCATTACTCGTTGTATCAGGGAATGAAGTCAGGATTGGGGAAACAGCATAACCCATCCACCCGCACGATGTCGAAAGCGACGAGCGGAAAAATGCAAGATGAAGACATGGATCCACGCTCGCCTTCGTGGTCAGCGTGTCGTTCGCAGTTTCCTGGAATCGCCCGGTGAAAGACTTCGGTGCTTTGACCCCGTTGAATTGTGCCGGACTGCAAGCCCCATGGCGAGTCTTCGAGCCGTGGGGGTCTCCAGGGTGAGCGCATCTGGCCATTTGGGCCTTGACCGGAGCCAATGACCGAAGGTCCAAGTCCGAATGAGACTCCACCCCCATAGGGGGTGGTATCAGGAAGGCCCCCCAAGGGGGCCGTGCGTATCCGCAGACCTTTCCCGAATGCAACGCCTGAGGTCGGCAAAGACAACGGCATGCGAAACCTG
>JADLAP010000341.1 GCA_020848195.1 Phycisphaeraceae bacterium | reverse complement strand
TGAGTTTTTCGATCAACTCACCCCCAGATTTACAAATCAAGACTTCGACACCGGAATTACCAAACTTGCCGGCATACATATCAACCAAAAAATCATCATCATCAACAATTATTATTTTGTATTTTTTGTCATCTTTCATAAAAACATTATACACCACTCAATCCTCAAAATGATTACTGTCTGTATATAACTCAATCACCCATCCCAGTCACTAAAGTGGAAGTCAAAATTTCCACCCTCCCCTCCACCTCCCTTCTCAACTCAAACTCACTGCCATGCTTCAGTAAGCCGACATAAGAACTTAAAACGTTCACATTTTCACTTTCCTGCAAAGCCCTGACCACTCGCCTTCTGGTACCGGTGCGCAAAACTCGATGCTGGGAAAAGTGAATCCAGCCCAGAAAGTCCACTCCCGAAGCAAAAGTTTTGATAAAGACTTTGTTGGGATGAAGATTGAGCTTCAGACTTTCTTCTAAAAAGTCTCCGATTTTGGCAGTCATTTCTAGCAGATAATCTTTGTCTTGGCTTAATATGACAAAATCATCGGCATAGCGGATGTAGTATTTAACTTTCAATCTGTGCTTCATAAAGTGGTCAAACTGGTTCATATAGATGTTGACTAGAAGTTGCGAGGTGAGGTTGCCGAGGGGTAGGCCGACGTTTGCTTGGGTTGAATGAAAGCTGGTGATAATTTTTGAGAGTAGCCAGATAACATTTTCGTCTGTAATTTTTTTCTTCAAGATTTGCAAAAGTATCAAGTGGTCAATCGAGGCAAAGAATTTCCTGATATCGCATTTCAAAACCCAGCAAGTTTTGGTGTTGTTCTTTGAGACCTTACGGCCAAAATCCCTAAACCTGTTTAGGGCTCGGTGCGTGCCTTTGTCTAGTCGGCAGGAATATGAATCAAAAATGAACAGTTTATCAAAATATGGATATAGCACTCGATAGATTGCGTGATGCAACAATCTGTCGCGCACACTAGCTTTGTGAATATTGCGCGGTTTGGGATCGGAAACGTTGAAGGCTTGGTATGGGGAGTGGGTGTAGGTTTTGGATTTTAGGTCTTGATGAAGCTCAAAGATATTTTGGGATAGATGCAAGGCAAATTCGGCCACACCGGGCTTATTTTTCTTACCCGGCAAAAATTCCTCCCAGGCTTGGTGGAGATTTTTTATAGATATGATATCTTGGTAACTTACACTAAGTATATTTTTCATATGAATACCCATTCTAACCCCCCCCCCGAGGATTACC
>JADLAP010000120.1 GCA_020848195.1 Phycisphaeraceae bacterium | reverse complement strand
GCTGCGAATTCATCGGGAAATAGCCGCTTTTTCGCCGCGGAAGCAAATGATCCGGATCATTCAGGGATCACGGGCGGATCAAATCGTAAAGCTGTGTGCGACAACAACTTGGCTCGACGAGGGTCCGATTTTGATCCTTCAGGGATCATCGGCGGAAAAACGGGATCATCGGGATCAAAATCGATCAAAACAGGCTTCGCGGCGGTAAAAATCAAGCTTCTCATCCACCCAATCCCTTGATGCCGGGCTGTACGAAAGACGTTGCAATTTCCGCGCGAACAGAAATTCAATCCTGTTGTTCAGAATCTGAAATGGCAGAGCAACCGTAACGACTTACGTCATGGCCGTCGTACTCGTCGTGCCGTGGTGGTGATCGATCGGTCTTGTTTCGCCTTGGAAGCAGCACCCACCGTAAACAGCACGGCGGACGTCTCTTGCTATAATCACCGATTCGACATCCGCGGAGCTTCCGGAGGTTCATGGCCGCGGCCAAGTTGTTTTTCACAGGATGACCCGATATGGCCACAAGCTTCGGCGCGCTCTGCAACGACTTCTACGTCAATCAGAAGCTGATGCTGAAGATGGATCTGCCTTCCGACCGCGAGACGATTCTGCATCTGTTCGATCGCGTGCGCAAGGCTCAGCCGTCGATGAATCGTTTTCGCCGCTATGAGGGCGAACTGGCGCTGGAGTCCAGCCGGAAGGAGCCGGAATACCGCTGGCTCGCCATGCGTCACAACAACATCCGCACGGGCCACGTGAATCCCGATTCCATGACCGACGGCTACCTGCTGCACCGCCAGGTGCTCGAAGCCGCGCCGTTTCATCTGACCATCAGCCCGCTGGACGTGGACTACCTCGAACTGCTGTTCGGCTTCGATCTCGAATGCGCCGCCAATCATGACGAAGTGGTGTCCGACGCGTTTTACGCCGATTCCCCGCTGGGCGAACTAACCCGCATCCGGGACACCAAGACGCTGGACATTCAGCCGATTCTCGGTGTTTCGCTGTCGGACAAGGGCGAAATGCAGGCGTATTTCGAGGTCAAGACCCGCCGCCGGGACCGGCGCGGCGGCAGCAAGCGGTACCGCGACGAGCCGATCAGCGTCCTGCTGACGCTGCGCCGCTATGGCCCGATCGATCGCATCGAGGACTTGGTGACCACGTTTGACGAACTGACGCGCCGCGCGGAGCAACTGGCCACGGAAGCCCTGGTTCCCCACGTGCTGACGCCGATTGCCCGCCAGATCACCTCGCGCTCGGCGTAAGGCGTCTGGATGAATCGCCGCGGTTTGTCGCGTTCCGTGCCGCGAAACTGTTTTTCATGACCTGCGCACCTTCACGCAATGTGACGGCGTGCGTCAGTGTCCTCGCCGACCGCCCTGATTGCCGTTGTCGTTGTCGTTGCGATCCCGGCCGCCATTGTCGCGCCCGCGATGATCCTCACCCGTAGGCGTGGCCGGCGCGCCAGGCTGGCGACCGTACGGCGAGGACGGCATCTGCACGCGGTCGTCGGCATGGGCGTCCTCGTTGCGCCCGCTGCTGGGTGATCGTGACGGCGAGTTGGATTCCCACTGGCGACGCTGATCGCTGAATCGATGCACGTCATTCGCCTGGCTGCTCACCTGCTTGCGAGCATCGGGGCTGACGCGTTCAAATTTCCCCGAATTGGCCCGGTCATTGGCTACGCGGTCCATGGGGCGGGCCCACTCCTGCCGCCGGCGATCCGGCTCCGGTATGCGCGACATGCGCGATTCCATCTCATGGTACGATCGCGCGGGCCTCAGGTCCGGATGATCGCGGCGATTGCCGTAGTCGTGACGCAGATGGTCCACCCAGTGCGGATCGTGGCGGACGTGATGCCAGCGGGCATACTCAAAACAGGGGTCGTACCATCCGCGCACCCGCACGCTGTCGAACCAGGGATAGATGCCGATTTTCACATACGCATCGTCGTAGTAGTCGCCGAAGTAGTAGTGCCCGTAGCGAGGATACGCGAACAGGTTGGCGGACAGCAGGTTCACGTCCAGCACGATGTTGGGCGTGAAGGCCATGGCGACATGCACGCCCACCGCCACGCGGGCGCGCGGGGGAACCCACAGCGGCGCGAAGATCACGCCGCGGCTTTCGATGGGAAAATCCCAGTGACCGGCGATGAAAATGTGGCCGCGCGGCGACCACGTGTAATGCGACGGAACCCAGACCCAGCCCGGCTGCACCGTCAGCCAGTAGCCCGGACGCAGCACATACTGTCCGCCTCGCCAGTACCAGCAGGGCGGAACCCAGACCACGTCGCTCGACGGCGCGACGTCGACCGGCGTCATGTCCGGCAACGTCGGCGGCGCGGGCAGATAGTCAATCTCCCGACTGCCGTCGGAAACCCAGAATCCCGCCACCCATCGCCACCCGCCCGGCACCGGCGTCCAGTAGCCCGGCACCCACGTCATGTGCGGCGGCGCGACGCGCCAGCAGCCGCTGACCCAGATGTAGTCCGTTCGATCCGCATCCCACGCCCAGTAGCCCGGCACCCACACCGTTGCCGCATTGGCTGGCCGCTCCACCGGCGGCGTCTCCTGTGCCGCGGCCGGAGGCTCCGTCGTCGTCGTCACGCCATCGTTGATGTCCGTTTGCACCGGCCTGGCAAACGATTCATTCACCGGACCCCGCGTCAGCGCCTCCGGCTGCTCCTGCTCCGGTGCCGCGGGCGGCGCGGCCGTCTCCGCCGCCGGTGTTGCAGGCGTTGACGCCGGCGCCGTCTGCGTCACTGGCACAGGCGGCGTTGTCGTCGTCACAGCGTCCGTTCCGCCGCCAGGCAGCGGCACCGGGTCCGGCTTTTCAGTCTGACCCCACGCCAGCCCGCCCGTCATCAGCATCGCCAGGATCAGCGTCATTTCCCGATGTTGTCGCATTCCCATGGTTCGTCTCCTGCTCGCAAGCTCCGCCCGCGCGGACCTATCGCCCGAAGAGTCCAGGCCCAGGTTGTGTTCATGCCCGATCGCATGGAGAGTCACGCAGCGGCTTCCAGATTCATGACCGTCACCCCGGCCGATCACGTGCGATCGAACTTCGTACATTGTACCACCACAAGACACCGCAAGTCTCACATGACCCAAACGAGCCGCAAGTGTGAGCGACGGCCCTCCGGCGACGACCTTTACGGGTCATTCGTGGGAGGACCGCCGCTGACGCTTCCGGCTCGTTTGGATAACGGGCACTTCCGGGGGGCCGTCGCTTACGCTTCCGGCTCGTATCGGTTTGCTACTCGCCCGGATCGAGCACGGCCATGAAGGCTTCCTGGGGGATGTCCACCGTGCCGACGCGCTTCATGCGTTTTTTGCCTTCTTTCTGCTTTTCCAGCAGTTTTCGTTTGCGGGAGACGTCGCCACCGTAGCATTTGGCGGTGACGTTCTTGCGCATGGCGGAGATGGTTTCGCGGGCGACGACCTTGCCGCCGATGGCCGCCTGGATGGGAATCTCGAACATGTGGCGGTCGATTTCCTTTTTCAGGCGC
>JADLAP010000340.1 GCA_020848195.1 Phycisphaeraceae bacterium | reverse complement strand
GTGTTATTTGATTGTCATCAAAAGATTCAAGAGAGAGCACTTCAGGAGGTGTACCAGGTGGATCTAAAATCTCCTTGCTCATAATTTTTTTTAGTTCTTCCAGCTCTTCTTTCATTGCGCTAAGAGCTTTTAAGATATCAGTGTCGTAATCTACACCAATCTTAAAATCCAGTCTTGACCATTCTTTTGTAAAATTAATTACCGTGGTGACCTCACTATGAGGGATTGTAATCAAACAGCCTTCTGTGTTTCTCAGCCTTGTAATCCTTAGCGTCATTGATTCAACAAAGCCCCCTATGCCGTTGATCATGACAACATCGCCTATCCCATATGAGTCCTCCAATAGAATAAAAAAACCATTGAAGAAATCTTTTACGAGATTCTGCGCCCCAAAACCTACGGCCAAAGATGCAATGCCGGCTGTAGCAAGCAGAGCTTTCATATCCAATCCAAAAGTTGTTAGGACCCCATATACAAAATAGGTTGAGACTATAAAAATAAGTACATACTTTATTGAGGAATATAAACTTTGTCTTCTGCTCTCAAGCCGTGTAGATAATGCATCCTGCAGGGGGGAGTGAGTTATTACCGCTTTGATTGCAAGTACAATAATATTGTAGATTAACTTGTACGCTATTATGGCTACCAGCCCATATAGGATTATTTTTCCATAACCAAAAATTATATTCTGCAAAGGTCCGGGGATCTCCCCTTTATTGATAATTATACCGTATCCAAGGAATATGGTTATTGCTACGTTGAGAAGGAGAATAATAACTTTACTGGCGCGTCTTAGAGCAATCGTTTTTTGGTTTTGTATTTCAAGCTTTGTTTGCCCATCTAAAAACTCAATGGATGTGTTGAGTATATAATTGAAAAGCATCTGTAGAAAAATTGCAAGACTGACAATTCCCGCGATAAAAATTAATGTATTATTCTGAAATAGCGATGTGTTTCCCATGCCGGCCCCTTATTTAGAATAATAAACATAGCGGGAAAATAGTGAAAATTCAAATCGAAAAGGGGTTTATTATCCATAGATGATGTGATATATCAGATTAATTAAGGTCAGGAGACTATATGGATAAAGGTACGAAATTATTCTCCCTTTTAAGTAAGGGTGT
>JADLAP010000119.1 GCA_020848195.1 Phycisphaeraceae bacterium | reverse complement strand
CACACTACTATCACCACGCCCAGAGCATCATCGAAACCCGCAACGGCTCCGATCTCGGCTACGCATTTCCCCTCCAGATTCCCTATCAGTTCGTAAAATCGCGGACCATCCCACTGCTCCTGAATACGCCGAACCGGCTCAGGATCTTCGTAGGCGTCGATACCCTCATCGACGAGTAGTTCGTAGTGTTCACGCGCATCCACAGCCTTTAACATTCGAGCATTCCAATCCAGGAGGGTAAAAGGGGAAGGTAAAAGGAGATAAGTACATATATTTTGACGCTCTGGGCGTGGTGATAGTACTGTGTGGTCGAGTCGAGGTCGCCGCTGTTCTGGATGACCTGTTTCACCCGCCGGCCTCCCGTATCGTAGGACATCGTACAAACCACGGAGCCGGACTGCACGTAGCCGAGGGTCACGCCGCCGCACCCGCCCCCGGAAGCGCCCCCGCCCAGGAAGCAGAAGTGACCGCAGGGATACCCCCACGGCTCGAAGACTCGCCATGGGGCTTGCGGGAACAGCGAGGGGACAGGTGGAGTCAAGTCACGACCTCTTGACGCTATTGAGCATTGTTCCTTTTTCATCCGGGAGAGGGGACAGAGACACAGGCGAATGCCGGACTCGCAGCGTCCGGCTCTGACATTCGAGGGCATGGGTGTCGCTGTGTCCTGTCCAAGCCGGACGCTGTGCGCCCGTCATTTTCCGTGGCGGCGTGTCTCGCGTGTCTCAGATGAATCAATGGAGAATCAGACGGATAGCAACCATCCCGGAAATGAATCACACGGGGGCAAAACAGCCCCGCTTCCGGGGGCGGGATGACACGGTTTAAGCTCGTCGCGCGGCTCTTGCGCTGAACGTATCGCATGAGAATATGCGGTGTAAAGGCTGAAATATTGCAATATATGCGGAAACAGCGTCAGATGCGGGAGCGAGCATTTTGATAGGACGTTTTTCGGGATTTTTGATTCACGGGCGCGGAAGGGTAGCTCGCGAGCGAGTTGTTGGGGCGGGGTTCCGCGACGCCGCGAGCGGCGGGAAGAACAGGAATATTCGGGATACCCTTGCGGCTTGAAGACTCGCCGCGGGGGTTGGGGGAGCAGCAGGCGGGATCGATATCCGAAGGGGAAACGATTACCACATTGTTCCGAGGTAGAGCAGCCAGTAGGCCAGTGGTGCGACGACGATGGGGGAATCGACGACGTCGAGGACGCCTCCGAAGCCGGGGATGGATTGGCCGGAGTCTTTGATGCCGGCATCGCGTTTGAAGAGCGAGGCGACGAGGTCGCCGAACTGACCAAAGGCGCCCATGAGCAGACCGGCGGCGGCGGAGCGCCAGATGTTGAAATCGTCGGGGATGAAGAGACGGTCGGCGCCCTGCTGGTGGTAGAGTCCCGCGATGCCGAAGTGGTTGGTGAGTGCGGCGAGGACGGCGGCGACGAGGCTGGAGAAGAGGATGCCGCCGAGGAGGCCTTCCCACGTTTTCCCGGGGCTGAGCCAGGGGATGAGTTTGTGGCGGCCGAGGAGTCGGCCGGTGGCGTAGGCGCCGATGTCGCAGCTTTTGACGATGAGGACCACGGCGAGCACGACCCAGGCCGAGTACCAGCGTCGGATGGCGATGAGGAAGCCGGGAAGCAGGCCCGCGTAGATGAGGCTGAGCATGGTCACGCCGGCGACCGCGACGGCGCCTTCGGTCCGGCGGGTGATCCAACTGTGCTTGTAGAGCGTGCCGAGGAACATGGCCACGACGCAGGAGGCGAAGATGGCCAGGGTCATGCGAGAGTTGGTTTCGTAGGGGATGACGTACATCATGGAGCAGCCGACGATGGAGGCCAGAGTGACCATGGCGCGGTCGGCGGGAATGCCTTTGGCGCGGAAGATGCGGCAGAGTTCCTTGCAGGCGAGGATTTCGAGCACGACGACGGCGCCGAGGAGCAGCAGGCCGGCGGGGAGGTAGGCGCGGCCGAGGAAGACCTTCTGCCACACGGTTCCCCGCAGGTCGCAGAGGTCGAGCCGGTCGTCGAGATAGAACACCGCGAGCAAGAGCAGGAACATCGCGGGGCCGGCGATCAGTCGATGCTTCAACATGGTGACACAGTGTACCCCCCCGGAAGTGTCCCCGGTATTTCGGAAACAGGACGCGCGGGCCGTTGGCCCGCGGCTGGGACGGACAGGGGTTGGGGTTGCCTGCGAGTTTTCGCCGCTCGCGGCGTCGCGGAACTTCGCGTCAACCACGCGTTGCCGTCCCGCCATCGCCAAGCACGGATCTGTCTGCCGATCTCTTCCATTCTTTCCTGAACACCAGGGACAGTACCACCATGTTCAATGCCCACAATACGATGACAAATAGCGGATGGTGCCAGAACGCTGCCTGGTCCGAGTGGAGATAGAACTTGTCGAGCAAGACGACACCCACGATCGCCCCCAGAACCATCATGATGATCAGTACGTCACGCTGGGTCACAGGACGTAGCAATTTTGAATCCCGTTTCCGCAGCCACAGGCCATTGAGGACTTCACCTGACAAGCACATGCAGAGCATGAAAATGATCTCCCCCATCGGAAACAACATCGCCACGTATCCACCGGTGATAAATCCCGCACTGACGAAATACTGAATGATTCTCGATCGTTTCATGTCGTGCTCCCGTATCAGAGCGAAGGCGTGTTGACGATCATGTAGTACACGCGGCCCACGATGGCGGCCACCACCAGCAGCGGAAACAACATCACTGCGATCGTCGCCTGCCATGCACTGATCCTGTACCCCTGACGCAGCATCTTGATGGTCGCCACGATCCACCAGATCATCGACACCGGCATCAGCAGAATGCCAATCATCGGCAGCGCCCACCACGCGATGGCGCCGCCGGCATAGGTGACGACCACCAGTGAGCGACGCCAGGTGCTGCGCTGAACCCCTTCGCTGCGCAGCACCACGTGAATCATCCCCGCCCAGAGGATCGACATGATCAGGACCACGCCCACCTCCGCCGTCAGCCGAATCACGTTCGAGTAGAGCCAATCCGTGATGTGGGCAATGCCCGGGCCGAACACGATGACGCCCATCCCCCACAAGACCGTCATGACGACATGCGCGATGGTCATCGTCAGGACCAGAAACACCATCGCGTCCAAGGCGGAGGCGTTCTCCGGCGTGCCCTGCATCAGTCGGGTGGGATGGAACAAGCTGGTCGCCACCGTGTCGCGCCAGCGTCGCCATGCGTGGCCGCGATGGTGTTCCGCCCACGGATTGGCGGCGACCGAAGCGACAGGCCCCGCCGCGCCGACAGATCGCGCCACGATCATCTCGTCGATGTAGATCGACCTGTTGCATTGCGCGCAGGCGAACCGCCGGGGCTGGATGAGGCCTGCTTCGTCCATGCCGACGTAGCGGGCGTTGCAGTGCGGACAGAGAAATGCCGCGGAGCCGGGCTTGAAGCGGTATTCGCTGGGCCGGAACCCCTGGCCGCAGGCGGGACACTGGCGTGACGCCACGTTCCACAGGGAATGACCGCATTGGCGACACTGCATGGCGCACCTCCGTGAACATTGTGACGCATTTGCGGGAACCTGCCTTGTCGCACATACTTTGCGGACAACGCAGCCGAGATCCGGCCCCGTACGTGAGGGCTGGATGCGGAGGACCCATGTTCCACGGCGCGGTGCGTCGTGGAGGGGGCGAAGGGCGGCCGGCAACGGATCGTCCAGGCCACTTCCAAGGCCCAGCCCGTCAGCTAACTCCGCAGGCTCCTTGGAAGGGCGATCCGCGACCGTCGTTTTCCCGGCCCGCGGGCTCTCCCTCTGACCGCGGATCGTTTGCCCGTGCGGCTGGGCGGCGATCATCGTTTGCTGGGACAGCCTGCTGGGACGGCGCTTCGACGCCGATCAACACGTGGCTCACGCTCATGCCCCCACCTCGCGCCGCGAACTGGCGCACCTCTGCCTGCTGGCTGTCGGCATCGTCTACGGCGACATCGGCACCAGCCCGCTCTACGCCATCCGCGAGTGCTTTCACGGCGAGCATGCCATCGCCATCTCGTCCGCGAACGTTCTGGGCATCCTCTCGCTGGTGTTCTGGACGCTGTTGACCCTCGTGACCATCAAGTACCACATTTACGTGCTTCGGGCGGACAACAACGGCGAAGGCGGCATCCTCGCCATGGTGGCCCTCGTGCAGCGTGCGATAAAGGCCAGCCGGTTCCGCACCGTGATGCTGGCTCTGGGGCTTTTCGGAGCCGCCCTGCTCTACGGCGACGGCGTGCTGACCCCCGCCATTTCCGTCATCAGTGCCGTGGAAGGCCTGAAAATCGCCGCGCCGGGACTGGCCTCCTATGTCGTCCCCATCACCATCGGCATCCTGGTCACCCTATTCGCCTTTCAGAGGCACGGCACGGGCGGCGTAGGCCTGGTCTTCGGACCCATCATGGTCGTCTGGTTCGCCGTCCTGGCGGTCCTCGGCGTGGCGAGCATCGTGCATCACCCCGAGGTGCTCTGGGCTGTCAATCCCTTCCACGCCGTCACGTTCCTCTGGCACAACGCCGGGTCCGGCTTCCTCGTGCTCGGAGCCGTCTTCCTCGTCGCCACCGGCGGCGAAGCGCTCTACGCCGACCTGGGCCATTTCGGCAATATGCCCATCCAGATCGGCGGCCTGGGCCTCGTCGCCCCCGCCCTGGTGCTCAACTACTTCGGACAAGGCGCGCTGCTGCTGCACGACCCCTCGGCGGCGGTCAATCCCTTCTACGCCCTCGTCCCCCGCTGGGGCCTCTATCCGCTGATCGCCCTGGCCACCATGGCCACCATCATCGCGTCCCAGGCGGTGATCTCCGGCGTCTTCTCGCTCACCAGCCAGGCGGTGCAACTGGGCTACATCCCGCGCGTTCGCGTCGTCCACACCTCCAGCCGCGAAATCGGTCAGGTCTACCTCCCCGGCATCAACTGGCTGATGATGCTCGGCACCATCGCGCTGGTCATCGGCTTCAAAACCTCCAGCAACATGGCCAGCGCCTACGGCGTTGCCATCGCCACCACCATGGTCATCACCACGCTGCTGGCCTTCCCCGTCGCCTACGGCCTGTGGAAATGGAAACTGCCGCTGGCCCTGCTGGTCACGCTGGCCTTCCTGAGCATCGACCTGACCTTCTTCGGAGCCAACATCGTCAAGGTCGCCGACGGCGGCTGGCTTCCCCTGCTGATGGGCCTGATCGTCTACCTCGTCATGACCACCTGGAAACGAGGACGGGAACTGCTCGGCCGTCGCGTCGCCGAACATCTCATGAAGACCGACGACTTCCTCCGCGACCTCGCCAAGCATCCCCCCCTCCGCGTCCCCGGCACAGCCGTGTTCCTCACCGGCAACGCCGACAGCGTGCCCCTGGCCATGATGCACCACCTCAACCACAACAAAGTCCTCCATGAACGCATCGTCTGTCTGACCATCCGCATCCACGAAACCTCCCGCGTCAAGGACCACGAACGGACCGAGTACCGCGAGCTGGGCCAGGGCTTTCATCAGGTCATCGCCCACTACGGCTACATGCAGGACCCCAACGTCCCGGCCACCCTCCAGTCCATCGGTCACGGCCTGAACATCAGCATCCCCGAAACCACCTTCTTCCTCGGCCGGGAAATGCTCCTCGTCGGCCCCCAACGCGACATGGCCACCTGGCGCAAACGCCTCTTCATCGCCCTTTCCCGCAACGCCCAGCCGGTGACGAGCTTCTTCCACATCCCGCCGAACCGCGTCGTCGAAATCGGCACGCAGGTGGAGTTGTGACGGCCTGCGGATGTGTTCCTCGCCAGAATGAGCTGGACACGTCAGCGACGATCTTCCCGCGACAATCTGTGCGGATGAAGAAAGTCGGCGAACAACCGAAATCCGTCGCTGCCGCGGATGACGACATCGCACGAGGACCATGCAGACGTCGTTGCAGGCGTTGAGTCTCAGCAGCGGATACGCTGTTGTCTGCATGATCGGGGCACCCGCGTGGTTCGGGTGGAGCCTGAAGGCGCGGCGATGCCCCATGTCGATGGACTTGAATCGACGATGGAACACCCCATGAACACATTGACGACCACGTGCTGTGAACTGCAAGGAGAGCTGGGCCGGCGTCTGCGGGCGATCTGGCACGACAACCTGCGGGTGCTCAACTGGGAGCAGGACTTTCTCAAGCCGTTCCGTGAGAAGACCTCGGGCGCGAGTTTTTATGTCGGGCTGGGCAAGACGCTGACGGGACTGGTCTACGCGGCGCGCCACTTCGGCGGCGAAGCGGACACGCTGCGCCAGCGCATCGTGAGCGAAACGCTCAAGACGCAGGACGCCGACGGCTACATCGGCTGCTACGGCGAAGCGGATCGCGGGCATCGCTGCTGGGACGCGCACGAACAGGCGTACATCATCCAGGCGCTGCTGGACAACGCGATGGTGTTCGGCGATCAGGCCAGTCTGGACGGCGCGATGAAGCTGGGCCGATGGTTGATGTCGCGGCTGAAGAATCAGCAGTGGCGCAAGGTCAACGAGGGTTATCTGTGGGTTCAACTGTGCCTGACCGGCGTGGACCGCGCGATGCTGCGACTGGGCCGGCAGACGGGCGAACCGGCGTTTCTCGATTTTCTTGAGCACGACCTGAACGTGCCCGGCTGGTTCGATCCGATCGTGGAAGGCAGGCAGGGCGGCGTGGCGGGCCATGCGTATGCGTACCTGTCGCACTGCCTGGCGCAGATGGAGATGCAGCCCGCAGGCGCGCCGATTCCACCGGCGACGCAGGCCGTCATCGGCTACCTCCGCGCCGGCGGCGGGCTGGTCATCAGCGGAAACTGCGGCCACACCGAATGCTGGCACAGCGATCAACGTATCGACGGCAAACTCGGCGAAACCTGCACGGCGGCTTACCTCATCCGCTGGGCATTTCACCTGCTCGGTCGCACGCACGACGGCTGGTTCGGCGACCTGATCGAACGGGCGATGTACAACGCGCTCTTCGCCGCCAACTCGCGCGATGGTCGGCGCATCCGCTACTACTCCGCCGCGGAAGGCCCGCGCACGTGGCATCCCAACGACACCTACTGCTGCCCCGGCAACTACCGGCGCATCCTCGGCGAATTGCCGGACCACATCCTCCGTCCGCACGGCGAAGGCGTGGCGATCGACCTGTACGAATCCTGCCGGGCCGCCACGACGCTGGCCGGCGGACGGAAACTGGAGCTGCGACTGACCACGGAATATCCCATGGATGGCCGCATCGTCGTGGAGTTGTCGCCGCAACAACCGGGGCAACAACCGGGGGAATTCCCGGTGGATTTGCGGATTCCCGGCTGGGCGGCGGGACATGCGATCCAGGTCAACGGCCAGCCGGTGTCGTGCCCCGTGCATCAGGGCTACGCCTCCATCTTGCGGCCATGGCGGGCCGGCGACCGCATTGAACTGATGCTGGACATGCCCTGGCGTCTGGTTCGCGGCTTTCGCAAGCAGCAGCAGCGCGTGGCGGTGATGCGCGGGCCGGTGGTCTGGGGCGCGGACCCAGCCGATCATCCGGGGCTGGAGGAACAGCTCCACCACGCGATGCCGGACGTGCGGACGTGCGTGTTGTCCAGCGGCGAGAGGCGCGCGGAAGTCCGCGGCAAGCTGAAGGATCAGACCGTCGAACTGCATCTGATTCCGTTTGCCGACATGAACACGGCGGTGACGTATTTCGACGGCCAGCCGAATCAGGGCGACGAGCCGGACCATCTGCTGTGGCTGGCGCCGGACCCCATCGGCGTCGGCGCCGCGCCGGAAGCGTAAGCAGCCTAAACGAGCCGGAAGCGTGAGCGACGGCCTTCCGATGACAGCCTTTGAGGTGATTCGCATAAGGGCCGTCGCTTACGCTTCCGGCTCGTTTGGGCAATTGTCTTTGTTCGTCATTCGGATTTGGGCCTTCGGGCATTGTTCCCCATGACGGTTTGCGTGCAGGCCGGTGC
Organism: Phycisphaeraceae bacterium; assembly: GCA_020848195.1. Classification (GTDB taxonomy): domain Bacteria; phylum Planctomycetota; class Phycisphaerae; order Phycisphaerales; family Phycisphaeraceae; genus JADLAP01. The sequence continues at coordinate 62,330 of JADLAP010000119.1, read as the reverse complement.
GGTCAATGTCTATACTCCGCATCATGGCGCGACATGTGGCCATCCTGCTGCGGCCTTACATTCGGTTGATCCTCAATGGGGTCAAGACGGTGGAGAGCCGGCTGACGATCACGCGGCGCGCGCCGTTCGGCGAAGTGGCGGTCGGCGATGTGATCCATTTCAAAGCCTCATCCGGGCCTTACATGGCGCAGGCGGTAGCGGATGCGGTGCGGTTCGAGGAGAACCTGACGCCGGCGAAGGTGGACGCGCTGCGGAAACGGTATGACCGGCAGGTGTGCGGGCAGCCGGAGTACTGGCAGGCCAAGCGGATGGCGAAATATGCCACGTTCATCAAGCTGCGTGACGTGAAGGCGACGGCGGAGGGGCCAGCCCTGCCGCCATCACAGGGCCTGGCGTGGTTCGTGTTGCCGGAGTTGATCGAGTACCGCACGGCGCTCTCGGCCGGGGCGGTTCGCAACCGCTATGTCATGGCCCCCGAAGGCGTCCAGACTCCCGCCACGCTCGTGCTGCCCGACGGCACGGAAATCATCGGCGAACTGGCTAAAGGCTCACGACGGCTCAAGTGGCGCGGCTGGCTGAAGTGGCTCCGGGATCAGCAACTGATCCCCGGCGATCAGGTGGTCTTTACGCCGGCGGGTCCGGGCCGGTACAACATCCGGTTCGTGACGGGGACCGGAGAGGCGTCATCATGATGCGCGTGACGTGGACGGATTATCTGACGGTTTCGCAGGCGATCGCGCTGATCGAGCAGGCGAAGCGCGAGGATGTCGGGCCGGCCGGGCTGGATGTGACCAGTCTGCTGATGGACGAACCGCATCGCATGGCCCGCGCGGAGATGCGGTCGCGCAAGCCGGGCCGGCTGGCGGGACTGGTGCTGCTGCCGTGGATCGCCCGCGCCTATGACGCCGCCATCGACGTGACGCCGCTTCGCCACGACGGCGACGCTGCAGCCCCCGGCGACATCGTCGCCCGCTTCACCGGCCCCATCGCTTCCATCCTCGCCATGGAACGCGTGGCCCTGAACTTCGTCACCCATCTTTCCGGCATCGCCACGCTGACCGACCGCTATGTCCAGGCTGTCGCCGGCACTTCCGCGCGCATCTACGACACGCGCAAAACCATTCCCGGCCTGCGTGCTTTGGCCAAATATGCCGTCGTCTGCGGCGGCGGCTTCAATCATCGCATCGGCCTGCATGATGCCGTGCTGGTCAAGGACAATCATCTGGCCCATGTGCCGGTGGACCAGTGGACGCGGACGATCGCGCGGGCGATCGCCAAGTCGCTGCTGCTGACGCCGCCGCCGAAGTTTTTCGAGGTGGAAGTCGATTCGCTCGAACAACTGGCCATGGTGCTGCTCTGCCGCGTGGACATTGCCCTGCTGGACAACATGACGACGAAGCAGATGCGCCAGGCGGTGACGATGCGCGACGAAGCGGCGGCTCGCACGGGCCATCGCGTGGAACTGGAAGCCAGCGGCGGCGTGAACATGGACACCGTGACGGACATCGCCCGCACCGGCGTGGACCGCATCGCAGTGGGCGCGCTGACGCATTCCGCGCCATGCCTGGACCTGGGCCTGGACATTGGCGCATGAACGTTGCGGCCAACAAAGCCATGAAGGCGCTGGACGCGCGGATGCGTGTGCCAACCGGGCCGCATGAGCCGGACCCCGCGCCGTTGGAAACGTGGACGGACTATCTGCAATGGCGGCTGGGCGCGGATCGCACCATCGCCGTGTACCGGCAGACCGCCAGCACGCAGGAAGTGATCCGCCGGCTGCTGAGCGTCAAGGCCCCGCGCGACAAGGCCGACGGCGCGGTGGCGGCGGCGGATCGGCAATCGGCGGGACGCGGGCGACTTGGCCGCGCGTGGTCCGCCCCCGCGGGATCGTCCGTCCTCGTCAGCGTCGGCCTTGTCCACGAAACCCGCATCAACGAACTGACGCTCGCTTCTGCCGTGGCGGTGGCGCAAGCGGTGGAAGCCGTGGCGCAACCGAAGATCGCCGTCGGTATCAAGTGGCCCAACGACCTGCTCGTGGATGGCCACAAACTCGCGGGCATTCTCGTGGAAACGTTCCGTCTCAAAGAAAAAACCCCGGCCGCGATCATCGGCATCGGCGTCAATGTCTCCATCACCGCCGACCAGTGGCCCCGTGAAGCGGCAAGCTGGAAAACCCCACCGACGAGCCTCGCCATGCTCGGCCGCCACGCCCATCGCCTGCTCCTGCTGGCCCGGATCGTGGAAGAACTCGACGCCGTCGCCCGCGCTCCCGACGACCCCGACGTGCTGGACCAATGGCGTCGCCGCAGCACGCTGGCCGGCCAGGATGTCACCCTCCAGCACGACGGTCGGACCGTCCGCGGCCACGTCATGGACATCGACCCCCACGAAGGCCTCATCCTCCGCACCGAAGCCGGCACGATCCGCCACTTCCCCGCCGCCACCACGACGGTGATGTGAACATGAAGTTGCCCCGAAACAACCAGCGATGCTTCATCGCCCAAGCAGCTTGAGAAATGCATCCACGGTCAGCCCCGCGTCAGCAATGATCCGCCGCAAGGTTCCGACGCGCATCACGCGGTGGTCGGGCACCACCACACGTGCCAAAGGATCCTCTCGCCGGAGAATGACATGACTTCCTGCTTGCCGGCGTCGCACAAAACCCACGCGACCGAGTGCCGCACAAACCTCTCGACCTGACAGATCAACCGGAAGTTTCGCCATCGGACATGCTCGCTCAGGCCGCGTCGATCTCGACAAACTCACGACCCGCTTCCGTCGGAACCGGATCGCCCGCGTCAAGGCAGTCTTCAATGTACAACTCAACCGCCTCGCGGATGTTCGCCATCGCTTCTTCCCGGGTGTCACCCTGACTGACGCAACCCGGCAACGTCGGCGCCGAAGCGACATATCCGCCGTCCGCTTCACGCTCCAAAACCACGGTATATCGCATGGCACGCCTCCAGTCCGCAGGACTTGATCTTTATCATAGTCATCTGAAGATGGCGTGAGAATCATGCCGTTGTGCGGAACCTCAGAAAATGGATTTTTCGCAAAACCTGCCTAGCGCGGGCAAATGTGGCGTGTTTTTCATTTCAAACGCTATCATGCACGTCATCAACCCTCCGGGCGACTTCCATGCTGAATCCCCACTTGTCGATGGCCGTATCCGTTCATGCCAACCCCGGTGTGTATGCGGTTCTGGTGGGTTCAGGCTTTTCCAATGCCGCCGCGATTCCCACGGGATGGGCCATCGTGACCGATCTTGTCCGCAAACTGGCCAAAGTTTCGGATGAAAATTGTGAACCCGAACCTGCAAACTGGTATGAAAAGAAGTACGGCTATCCGCCCACATATGACAAACTGCTTGCCGAAATCGCCACAACATCAGCCGAACGAACTCAACTGCTGGCCCGGTACATTGAACCCGACGATGCGGATCGTGAAAACAACCTGAAACAACCGACCAACTGCCACCGCGCTCTGGCCTGGCTGGTCAAACAGGGTTTTATCAAGGTCATACTCACCACGAATTTCGATCGACTGATCGAGCAGGCCTTGGGAGCGGAAGGCATTGAGCCGACCGTCATTTACTCGCCGGATGATGCGAGAGGAGCCATGCCGCTGGTTCACAGCGCATGCACGCTGGTGAAGCTGCACGGCGACTACCGTGACCTTCGAACAAAGAACACGCCTTCGGAACTGGAACAATACGATTTGGCCATGCAGCGCCTGCTTAATCGCGTGCTGGACGAATATGGCCTGATTGTCTGCGGTTGGTCAGCGGAGTGGGATAAAGCTTTACGCAATACCATGTGCCGGCGCACAGGCCGGCGATTCACCCTGTATTGGATGCAGCACGGCCAAATGACCATCGAAGCCGATCAATTGTGCAAACATCGCGGCGCTCAGATCATTCCCATTACATCAGCAGATGAGGCGTTTTCCACGTTGAAAGAGCAGGTCGAGGCCTTGAACCGATCCGCTTCCATCCACCCGATGTCCACCCCCGTGGCCGTGGCCCGCATCAAGAAATACCTCAGCGAGGAACGCTACCGCATCGACCTTCACGATCTGGTCATGGGCGAACTTGAACGGGTTGTCGAGGAAACGGGGCCTGACAAGTACCCAGTAATTGGCAATTACACACCAGACCAAATTGCAGCGCGCATTCAGGCGTTTGAAGCCATATCCGAAGCGCTTATTGCCATAGCTGTACAGCTTAGTTTCTGGGGCAACGATGACCAGAAAATTCTGGTGGTCAAAATCATTGAGCGCCTGGCCGATCCTGCGGAACCAAGTGGTGGTTGTCGTTCTGATCTGCAGGTTCTGCGTATGTATCCCTCTCTTCTTGTCCTGTATGCCGCTGGAATTACCGCCATTGTCAAAGACAATGTTGATCAGCTTGTCGCCATACTCTCAACACCTCAGGTCATACACAATTCGAGGAAAGACCTCGCATGTTTCAGATTGCGTAACGATGTCAAGTCTGACTTCTTTAAGTGCATTCCAGAGTTGAAAAATCACAACCTTGCCCTGGTTAGAAGAATGCGCCATATCTTGCGTGATGGGGTTCGTTGTCTTCTTCCAGACGACGACAGCTACATCACACATTTCAAACGATTTGAAGGGGCATTATCCTTGGTTGGTGTAATGTCTCATCATTGGCCGATTCCGGGAACTTTCATGTTTGATGATGTTGTCATGCAGAAAGATTCCGTCATCTGCAAACTCGTGACACAATGGAATATCGATGGTTCATTCTGGAATCGCATTTTCCAATATTTCCCCTGCTCTGTTGCTGATCGCGCTAATGCGATCAGCAAGATCAAAGAGGCGGCAGATCAGGTCAGCTTTTGGCCTTCGTAGCCGGTCTTATCTGTGTTCATCTGTGTCCATCTGTGGCTCATTACTCCTGCACCCGTCAACCGGCGTACAATTCCGCCTCATGGCTCTGACCACCATCCGCATCCGTGGCGCGCGGGAACACAACCTTCGGGGCGTGGATGTCGATATCCCGCGCGATCAACTCGTCGTCGTCACCGGTCTCTCCGGCAGCGGGAAAAGCTCGCTTGCCTTCGACACCATCTATGCCGAGGGGCAGCGCAAGTACGTCGAGTCGCTGTCGGCGTATGCGAGGCAATTCCTCGAGCAGTTGCAGAAACCGGACGTGGAATCCATCGAGGGTTTGCCGCCCACCATTGCCATCGAGCAGCGGTCGGCTTCGCACAATCCGCGTTCGACCGTGGCGACGACGACGGAGATTTACGATTACCTGCGATTGCTGTTTGCCCGCGCGGGTCAGCCGCGATGCTGGCATGTGGATGAGCAGGGCCATGCGTGCGGGCATCCGATCGCCAGTCAGTCGGCGACGCAGATCATCGACGAAATCATGGCGTTGCCGGATGGCACGAAGCTGATGCTGCTGGCCCCGCTGATCCGTGGGAAGAAGGGGCAGCACAAGGAAGTGTTCGACGGGATGGTGAGGCAGGGCTTTGTCCGCGCGCGGGTCAACGGCGAGACCATCGACCTGCGTCAGGCGGGCAGCGCCGACGCGGCCGAGGCGGTGAACCTCGACCGGTACAAGATGCACCACATCGACGCGGTGATCGACCGCATCGTCGTGCGCAAGGGCGACGAACAGGGCCGGGGCCGCGTGGCCGAGTCGGTGGAGCTGAGCCTGAAGATCGCCGAGGGTCTGGTCGTGGTCAGCGTGCAGCAGGCGGATGGTTCGTGGAAAGACACGCTTTACAGCGAGAAATACGCTTGTCCGCTGCATCCGGAGTACAGCCTGCAGGATCTGGAGCCGCGGCTGTTCAGCTTCAACAGTCCATACGGCGCGTGTCCGAAGTGCGGCGGTTTGGGCATTGTGCTGGAGTTCGACCCGGACCTGATCGTGCCGGACGAGACGCTGAGCCTGGCGGACGGGGCGGTGGAGGCGTGGAAGAACTACGGCGTGCGGATGAACATCTACTACGGCCGGGTGATCCGCCGTTTCGCCCGGGATTTCGGCGTGGATGTGGACGTGCCGTTCGGCAAGCTGCCCAAGGCGATCCGGCGCATCCTGATGGAAGGCACGGCTCCGCGCGACGAGCAGAAATACGACACGCATTTCGAGGGCGTGATCCCGCACCTTCAGCGGCGCTGGGAAAACACGGACAGCGAATACGTCAAGACCCGGCTGCACGGCTACCTGTCCGAAGCGCCGTGCGAAGTCTGCCACGGCGCGCGGCTGAAACCCGCGGCTTTGCACGTGTTCCTGCCCTGCGACTGGATGGTCAAGGATGGCAGCGGACAATCGTTCAAGGAGCCGCGGCTGTTCAACATCCGCGACGTGACCGCGATGACCATCGAGCAGGCGGGGCAGTTCTTCGAGAATTTGCGGCTGACCAGCGAGCAGCAGCAGATCGCCCAGCCGATCCTCAAGGAAGTGCGGGCGAGGCTGGGCTTCATGCTCAGCGTGGGATTGGGGTATCTGAACCTGAGCCGGACCACGGGCACGCTCTCCGGCGGCGAGGGCCAGCGCATCCGTCTGGCCACGCAGGTCGGCTCCGGCCTCGTCGGGTGCTGCTACGTCCTCGACGAACCGACCATCGGCCTGCACCAGCGCGACAACGACCGCCTGATTTCCACACTCCGCCACCTGACCGACATCGGCAACACCGTCGTCGTCGTGGAGCATGACGAGGACACCATCCGCGCCGCCGACCACGTGATCGACATGGGCCCCGGCCCCGGCCGCCACGGAGGCACGCTGGTCGCCCAGGGCACCATCGCCGACATCCAGAACATCCCCGCCTCCATCACGGGCCAGTTTCTCAGCGGAAAACGCGCGATTCCCGTGCCCGACCGGCGGCGAACGCTCGACCATGAACACGCCATCACCGTCATGGGCGCGCGGGAGAACAACCTCAAGTCCATTGACGCCGCGTTTCCGCTGGGCGGCCTGGTCTGCGTCACCGGCGTCTCCGGCAGCGGCAAAAGCACGCTGGTCAACCAGATTCTCCTCCGCAGCTTGTGCCGGCAGCTTCACGCCAGCCGCGACAAGCCCGGCGACCACGACCGCGTGACCAATCTCGCCCACATCGACCGCGTGATTGAGGTGGATCAGTCGCCCATCGGCCGGACGCCAAGGTCCAATCCCGCGACGTACACCGGCGTGTTCGACTCCATCCGCAACCTGTTCACGCAGGCCCGCGAGTCGAAAATCCGCGGCTACAAGCCCGGCCGATTCAGCTTCAACGTCAAGGGCGGACGCTGTGAAGCCTGCCAGGGCCAGGGCGTCAAGAAAATCGAAATGCACTTCCTGCCCGACGTCTACGTCGAATGCGAAACGTGCAACGGCAAACGCTACAACCGCGAAACGCTGGAAGTGACCTACCGGGGCAAGAACATCGCCGACGTGCTGGCGATGACGGTGGAGGACGCGCTGACGTTTTTCGAGAACTTCCCCGACATCAAGCGCATGCTCACGGCTGTGGACGAAGTGGGCCTGGGCTACGTGCAGCTCGGCCAAAGCTCCACCACGCTTTCCGGCGGCGAAGCCCAGCGCGTGAAGCTCGCTTCGGAACTGGGCAAACGCGCCACGGGCAAAACGCTCTACGTCCTCGACGAGCCGACCACCGGCCTGCATTTCGCCGACGTGGAAAAACTGCTCCATGTGCTGAGCCAGCTCGCCGACGCCGGCAACACGGTGGTCATCATCGAGCACAATCTGGATGTCATCAAAGGCGCGGACTGGATCATCGACCTCGGCCCCGAAGGCGGCGAACGCGGGGGCATGGTGGTCGCCGCGGGCACGCCGGAGGATTTGGCGCGGCACGAAATGTCGTACACCGGGCAATATCTGCGGAAAATGCTCAACGTGTGATGCGCAAGCTGTCAGCTTACGGCTGTCACGCTCGCGCGGCACGGTCGATGCGCAGCTCGACTTCACGTCCCAGATGCGTCAGTTTCACCGTCACGGGATACGCCGACGCGGGCAGCACCGGATGTGTCGTGATTCCATCGAATCCGATCCTGATGCCCAGCAGCCATCGCGGCAAAGCAAGCGAAACCAGGCCCTGGTCGCTGAGGAACGGTTCGTAGGAAATCATTTCATCCGGTGGGTGCATGGTTCGACTCGGCTGGCCGGCGTAGTCCCAGTAGTTGCAGCCCTCGATCAGCGACGTGCCGCTGAATCGTCGCACCACGCGTTGCCAGGCGTCGATGGCTTCGTCGACGTATCCGCAGGCGACCAGAGCGCCGATCCAATCGTAGTTCCACGACAGGAGACAGCCGCCGTTCATCGTCTGGCCGAATCGCGTCACATCGCTCTGGTGATTGCGGTACATGTAGGAAAACGCCTCGGCGTCGTGGAAGTTGGTCTGCAGGCTGAAGCAGTTGTTCCAGTCGGGGCCGAGTTCGCGGCGGCGCTGGCGGATGGCGTGGACGATGCGCCTGGCGCGATCCAGCGGGACCATGCCGACGGCGATGCCCATGAGCTGCGGTCCGACGTAGAGGAACGATTGCGGCTGGCCTTCCTTGTCGATCCAATCCGCGTAGTAGCCGCGATCTTCCAGCCAGAATCGCTGGTTGAATGTGTTTTTCAGGGATTGCGCGGGAGTCTGGACATCGCGGCCCAGCCAGCGTGCGATTTCCTCAAACGCGACCAGGCCGGCGTACGTGAGCATGTTCACGTAGCCGATCCAGCCGTTACGGTCGATCCAGTCCCAGTAGTCGTTGCCGTTGTCGCGTTCGGTGTAGATCAGGCCCCGGCCGCGGTCGAGCATGTCGGACAATTCCTTCACGGCACGCTGAAGGCCGGGCCAGAGTTGTTCGGCTTCCTTGCGGTCGCCGCTGATGAGCAATCGATCTCTTGCCGCCAGCAGCAGGGCGGGCAACTGATCCAGCGCGGTGCCGTCGAGGTAGCCGGGGCCGATGGTGCCGGTTTTGGCGCAATGACCCGCCAGGAGACTGACCTCATGGGCCAGCACCTGGTGTGCATCATGGCCATCGCGGCACAGCGGACTTCGCATCACGCCGAATTTCAGCAATTCCGACTGCATCCAGATGGTGAACGGTGCGACATAGCCGGAGGGTTCGTTGCCGAAGCGCCAGTTCACGGTGTCGGCAAGGATGGCGCAGTTGGCGTGGGTGTCGAAGAATCGCCGGTTGGTCGCGTTGTCGGCCGCCAGTTCGCCGTGCAGTTCCACGTCAAGCGCGAGGCCGGTGTCGCCGGCAACGGGCTGCAGCGTCATCGTCAGGCTGACGTGCTCATCCTTGCGCATGCGCTGCGGCGCGGCGGCGTGAGCCAGCATCGACATGACATTGAGCACTTCGCCTTTTTTGAGGTGTTCCGTCACCGTGACGCGAAGATCGCCGTTCGGACACGCATGGGACAGCAGCTTGGCGACGCTCCATCCGCCGCGCCGGTTCAACATGCGGCGGGACTGGGTGACGCCGGCCGTGAGCGCCAGCGGATTGTCACAGGTGTAAAATGCATCGTGCGTGTGATCCCGGTCCCACAGTTCAAACACGGTCATGTGACCACACTGCGGGCGGGCGGTGAAGAACAGGCCGGGCGTGAAGCTGTCCGCCACGTCCGTGTCCGCCTGCCAGTGCTGGTCGACGGTCCAGATCAGGGCATCGCCTTCGAGCTTGATGCGCCACGATTCGCGGACCTGGCCGTACGCGATGCCCGTGATCGCCAGTTCCTGCCCACTTGATTGCACGGAACAGGCCAACGAAGAAGAACTGTGATACAAAGTTTCGGGCGAGGTGAAATAGCCGGTCTGTCCCCCGCAGAGTTTGACCAGCGGATCCCCGGCTGCTTTCGGCAAGCCGGTCTTGAGCAGATTGTCGCACCACCGGCCCTGCCCCGTCGCATCGAAACCCAGATGCGCCACGGCAGGCGCATCGGAGGAAAAGGCCAGTTTCCAGTACGGATTGTCGATCCCGTGCAGGATCATGTCGTCACCTCAGGCAGGAATGAAACAGGCCTTCGCATCCAGCTTCACAGCCGCGGGAACGTGGGCCACGAGCTTGGCTGACCATTTTCGCGCACAGGTCGATGGCGGCATCGTCACGCGCCACGCCTGCCACGCGCAGGCATATGTCCGATCGCCCAGCACCGGCGTCACGTCGTGGCCGGGGATGCTCAACTGCAACTCCCGCGCGGGATAGTCCGTCTGATCGGCCCGACCGGCGCGGCTGCGCTCGACCATGACCACCAGCATTCCGCCCCGCGAACTTGGCGGCACGGTCAGGCTCAGGCTCTTGCGATCCCGGCCGATGCGGACTTTTTCCATCCGGGTCGGTTCGGCAAACGCCGAGGGCATGGGTGAAGTCGCCCAGCGCCGGGGCAAGCTGGGCCTCATGCCTTCGGGGACCAATTCCAGCAGCACCACTTCAAACGGACGCAGGGCGATGGACCGCAAGTCCCCGGCCAGCCGCGCCGGCGAGGGATGCCAGCGGTACGCGATTGCACACGGCGGCAAGGAAAGCGTCTGGTCCTGCCACGTGCAGTTGTTCAGGGCGATGAACGTGCGAACGCCATCGGAGCAGTGATAGCCGTAAGGCTCGCCGCTCCACGGATCGCCGATGGGTTGCGTGTTGGCGAAGCACGCGGGCTGGGCCTTGAGCAGCGAGAGGAACGTGGCAAGCTGCGTGCGTTCCGCGCGGTTCAGCAGATCACGATCGCACCAGAGTTCCATGAGCAGGCTGCCGCGGCAGAGGTTCATGACCATCGCCTCGGCCCACCGCTCTTTGCCGATGGAGCTGTTCCACGGCCAACTGGAAAGCCAGACGCCCAGCGAATCCTTGCCCAGCGAGGGGATGTCCTGTCCCCATCGCGTGCCCTGGTCGACGCCGAGGGTCACGCCGTCGCGGGCGTAAAGCGTGGGATGCGGGCCGGGGCTGGAGCCTTCCATGAACAGGCCGCATTCGAACAGCATGTCCATGTGCAGCAGCCACCACGGCGAAGCGAAGGCCCAATAGGCGAGCATCCATGCGTCGGGACACGCGGCGTCGATCGCGCGGCAATGCTCGATCATGGCGTTGAAAATCGGCTCCACGGAATACAGCCCCGGCCAGTGTGCGTGATGCGGGTGGTAGCAGACATTGAAAAAGCTGTCGAATTTGAACAGGCGCACGCCGTTGTGCTTCAGGTGGTGGAGGCAAGCCTGGGTCAGAATGGTGAGGAAGGGATCGGTGGCGTGGCAACAGCCCAGGCTGCCGCCGGGATAGGCGGGGCTGGCGGCGCTGCAGTGGCGGATGACGGGATTGCCGCCGATGCTCCAGCCGCCGCCGGAGACGTCGACCCAGAAGGCCGGCGTGATCCTTTCGCGATTGAGCATCGCTTTCAGCGGGGTGAAACCACGGGGGAAATTGGGCGTTTTGAACCGCGTCATGTCGCCGTTGCGGTCGCACCAGAAGTCGACGGACATCAAGTCGAATTGCCGGCCGGTCTGTTTCCGGAAGGCGGACAGTTGGCGGACCATATGCTTGGCGAACGCTTCCGTCGGCTCTTCGCTGAGGAACCGATCCATGAACGTGTCGGTGGGCTTGAGATCCCACGCGCCGAAGAAATCCAGCATGGTCAGCGGCTTGTCGTGTTTCCGCACGACGCGGCGCATCCGCCGGCCGAGCTGATCGCGGAACGCCGCGACCGCCTGGCCCTTTTCCGCCACGCCGAGAAGCACATTGATCGCCTCAAACGATTCGCCCGGCGCCAACAGCTTGCCGGGATGCTGGTTGAGCTGGACGCGGCCATCCTCGCCTGTCACCCAGCCGGCCGGATGATCCATGGCGAAAAAGGCCTCATCTTCCGCATAAGCCGGAAAACCCATGTCGCCGTCCGTGACGCGGGCCTTGAGGTTGTAATCCCCCAGCCCCATCCGCAGCACACGCATCGGCTCCGCGCCGGCATTCGTCAGTTTCACCGTCTTCTTCAGCGTCCTGCCATCATCGATCAGCTCGTACCTGACTTCCGCGCCGTCCAACTCAACACACAACGAAACGTCATCGTCCTGCCTGACGTTCCGCACAGGCAGCGCCACCGACCGCTGAGGAATGCCCGCCGCCACGCACTGCATGTATGGCGAAGTGAGCATCCGATGCAGGGAAAAATCATGCGTCCCGTGCGGGTCCCGTTCCTCCAGCCGCTTCGTGCGCCAGAAAGGTTCCGCCAGTTGCAGCGCGATGACATTGTCCTGGCCGACGCGCAACAGCTTGCCGACATCGAACATTCCCGGGGAAAACCAGCGGGTACGCGTTTGCCGAACGCCCGCCGGCCGGCCGTTGACGAAAACGCTGGTCCTTCGGAAATCGGAAACGCCGAATCCGCCGAGCATCAACGTCAGCGGCAGACCGCGGCAATCTTCCGGCACGTAAACATGCGTTCTCGCCCAGAAGACGGTTCCCGGTTTGCTTCGCCAGCCCATGTGATTCGGCGCGGGCAAGGCGGACCACGAACCATCGTTGCATTCCGGCAGATGCCGGCCCTGAAGCTTGCCGTCGGTCGCGGTGGTCGTGCGCCAACCTTCGATCCACATCCGTCGCCGCGCGGCATCCACATCGAGTTCCACTTCCGCGCTTTGGCCCAATGGAAACGTCCGCCCCGTCAGACGATTCGTCAGCGACACCGCACGCAGCGTGTCGCCCGTTGAAAGCTCAAGTTCCAGGCACGGACTCCGCAAAAGCCAGCGTGAGTCTTCGGCATGACGTCGAACTGCCATGGCGGTGTATCCTTGATCGGCTGCGACGCGGCGTCACATCGTCTCGAGCGCGAACACCCAATCCTGATAGATGGGATACGGAAACCATGTCGCCCCGCCGCAACGCACGTTCCAGTTGCCGGCGTCGTCCGGTTGAATGCGGCCGAGGTCGGTTTCCTCGCCGCTGACGGGATTGAGCAGTCGAAGCCGGTACGCCACATCAGGCTCCAGGCCTTTGACCATGCGGGCGGTGCGGCCCAGAGGTTGATAGATCACGCGCACTTTCCGCGGGATTCCCCCCGCCAGTGGAACGTCATGCTTGCCGCAGGTGAAGGGCAGTTCCGACAATTCGTCCGTCCAGCAGGGGTCCACCCACCGAGGCTGCGGTTCAAATTGCCACCAGGGATAGCGCGACAGGAACCTTTTCGCATAACCCAACTGCCGCGAGCCGGGCAACGGGTACGCCTGGTCCCATGTGGTGTGGCCCCAGCTCATGCCGTGCGGCGATGCACCATATGGCTTGTCCCGGCCGTTGACCTGCCACAGGCCGGTGGCGCCGTAGGTGAATCCCGCCGCGCCGCCGAGGATGCAGGCCCAGAACATCCAGCGCTGAACTTCCTCGCGGCAGCTCGCGCCGATGCCCTCGTAACACACTTCACCCTGCACCACCGGCATGGTCGGCGCGGCCTGACAGGAACGGGCCACCTGCTTGACCGTGTTGGGCAGCGAGCCGCGATCGCTGTGGCCCGTCTGCAGCATGTCGAAATCCAGCACGGATGAATCGTCCACGCAATCGCGGCCACTTAGGCTGGGATGGATTGTGATGGGCCGGCGATAGGGGTCGATTTCCCGCACAAAACGGGCCATTTCCGTCCAGCCATGCTTGAGGAACTGGCGGTCGGCCTCATAGTTCTCGGAAAGGTAGTACGGCATCGTGCCTTCGCCGGCCAGACACCAGGTCACGGGATACGCGCCATAGCGGGCCACCAGATAGCGCCAGTGCTGCTTCATCTTCTCCAGCCCCATCCACGGCAGAAAGTAACCCCAGCAGCCGACGATGCAGGGCAACAGGCCGGAGGTGACCAGATGGGCGATCCGACGATCCGCAGCATCGAAATATTCCGGACGAATCCGGCGATACGCCGATTCCCAGGGAAATCCCGCTTCGTTGGCCCCTCGTTCGTCAAACGCCGGCATGTCCGGGTACAGCCCCGCGACGATCTGCACGACGCTGAATCCCTTGCTCACGCGATCGGCCGCGAGCGCCTGAAAATCGCTGGGCCAACCCAGTCGCTGACACAACCCCATCCACCACGTGTCACCGAGCCAGAAGAACGGCGTGCCGTCGTGATGCTCGAAATGCCGGCGATCCTTGGCGACACGGACGGGGCCGTGCAGGTGCAACGGGTTGTCGCCTCGGTAAGGCGTGACCTCGACCTCCTCCATCTGGCCGTGCAGACCGGAGTTGGACGCATCCGAACAGACGGAGCGCAGGCGGTATCGCCCGGGCATGTGCGAAGCGAATCGCACGCGCCACTGGTCGCCGCCGGCCCAGAACGCGGGCACGATCTGTTCCCGGCCATCAGGCGACTGAACCGAAGCGGACGCCTCCAGATCATTGAAGGGATCCTCGCGGGACTTGCCGGACGTCAAAGACCATTCCACGACCTGATTTTGCGTAACCGGTTTCATCATGGGGAAAAATCGTAACCACCGGTTCGGTTTCACGCAATCGTCAAGGCATGGGCGCGCTAGTCCGCTAGTCCACGCGCTGGTCCGCGGGCCGGACGCCGGCGCGAAGCTCAAAGGGCACGAAGCCCAGTTTGAGCGCGGGGCTGTCGGGGGCGAGCACGGGTTTGCCTTCGAGCAGGCCGGTGATCTTCGGGTCGGCGACGACGGATTGCCGATCGAAGCCGCGGTCGCGCCACTGCTCCAGCGTGTAGGTTTCCTCGTTGGGCCAGAAGTGTCGGAAGAACACGAGCGGTTTCTGCTGGATATCCCAATAGGTGTTGTAGTCGATGCGCACGCCGGCGGGCGTGTTCGGATTGCCCGAGTACATCTTGATGCCATCGGTGATGACGATGTTCCGCCAGAAGGTGTAGCCGATGTCGCCGGGATCGGCGCGGCTGAGTGCGAACTGGGCTTTGCCGCCGAAGGCGAAGATGTTATTGAAGATGAAGTTTTCCCGGCCGTAGTGCTGGTGATAGATCTGGTCGTTTGTGCGGAAGCAGACGTTGTTTTCCAGCACGATATGGCTGGAGCCTTCGTCGGTGTAGAGGCACCACGCGCCGTAGTGGGCCATGTTGATGTCGTGGATCAGGTTGCCGCGGACGATGGTTCCCGGCTGCACGCCCAGCAGATAGACGCCGCCCATGTCGGAGAGCAGGCCTTGGCCGATGTCGTGGATATGGTTGTGTTCCACGAGATTTTCGCAGGAAACGCTGTTGGCGAAGCCCCAGACCCAACCCATGGACACACCGGAGTAGAACAGGTCGTGGATGTGGTTGTGGCGGACGTGAACGTGGTGGGCGTTCATGGAGAGGACGCCGATGGCGGAGTGGAACACCCGGCCGCCGGCTGAAATGTGGTTGTCGGAGATGCGGACGTGGCCGGTGACGCGATGCTGGGGGTCTTCCGCGGAAGCGCCGTTGATGCGGATGCCGCCGGCCCCCATGTCGGTAATGACGTTGCCGGCGATGCGGATGCCGTGGCTGGCGTCAGCGACTTCGATGGCGTACCAACCGATGTGGGAGATAGCGCAGTTTTCGATGGCGATATGACGCGCGGCTTCCATGAAGATGACGCCGGGGACGTCGCAGGCGCCTTGTGCGGCGGAAGCGTGTTTGCCGCGGTAGTGGCGGCGGCTTTCGTAGGTTCCGTTGTCGCCGGAGGTGCGGATGGCGTGGCCCGCGCCGTCGCTGGGGTCGGGATGACGCCAGTCGGTATGCACGAACTTCAGGCCCTGGAACCGCAGAAATTCCACGAATTTGCCCTCATCCGTCCGGCCCTGCAGCGCCAGAAGCTGAAGCAGGCGCGGGGCGTAGACTTCCGTGGTCTTCGGGTCTTCGCCGGGCAGAGGCAGGTAGTAGAGCTTGCCCGCCTTGCGGTCGAGATACCACTGACCGGGCTTGCTCAGCGCATCGAACACGTTGTCGAAGTAATAATCCGCGAAGCCCTTGGCGGTCCCGTTGGACAACGCGGTGCGGCTCGGTCGGTCCATCGTCACCATCCGAGTCGCGGGATCGAACGCCGCGATAGTGGAGCGTTCCTCGATCCAGTAATGGACGTAGACCACTTCCACTTCGTTGAGGTTCTGGCAGTTGGCGGAAAGGGCGTCTTCCTTGCGGCAGACGAACTGCGTGTAGGGTTTGAAGTCCCATCCGCAGGGCAGCGTCATGCCGGGCACGTTTTCCATGGTATGCAGCCCGTCGTGGGGCAGACGCGGCCGATTGCGGCGCTGGCCACCCACAAAAAGCTGGCGGAAGTTCCACTTGCCTGCGGCGACGTCCGGCAGATCGGCGATCCAGCACGTCTGGCCGTTGTGCTTGGTCACGGTCCAGTCGGCGATGCGCGTGCCGCCGTCGAGGATCGGCTCCTCGCCGGGATACGCGGCATAGGTCACGGGAGCCGAGTCGTCGGCATTGAACGTCAGCGGTTGATCGAGGTGATACCGGCCACCGCGAATCCACACGGTCATCGGCGCATGCAGCCCGGAAGCGGAACGCCGGCCACGATTGCGCGACAGCACGCCCTTGCGCTCGCGGATGATGTCCCGCGCTGCTTCGATGGTCTTCAGCGGACCGTCGGTCTTGTCCGCATTCGGCTCCGCCAGCCGGCCGGTCCAACTGTCATTGCCCTGCAGGGATACAAACAAATCATTGGGGGAAAATGGCATGGTCGCGCATCCTTGGATGGTGAGGGAAAGTTCGTGCGAGAAGAGGAGACGCTCGGGGCGTCACAGGCATGGTTGCGGGAACCGGGCTTCCTTCGCGTCAGCAGGGAAGTTTCACGGAACGGCAGTTTACGTTGCCCCACCTCGGCTTGACAATCCGATCTTCAGATTCAAACCTCAATTGCAGCCAACCTGATCGGAAAAATCCATATCCCCGGGCATGACAGGTCATTTTCCATCCGATGAGACTGTGCGGTCCCGCAGTTGCAGACGAAGTCGTACAGACAGGGTGTCCGTGACATCAGCGCAGGCCAGCAGCAGGCAGGCGTGATGCTTGTCCGCCGTGGAAGCATCGGGCCAGTCGATCTGCGTGACGACGATAGGCGTGTCGGCGTGGAACGTCATCGTGTGGCCGTTCCACCGTGCGGACCACTGCTTGCCCTGACCGCTGATCGTCACGGGTTGCGCGGAGCCTGTGTGCCAGCGGAACCAGGTTTGGCCAGCGTCGATGGAATGCGAAAAGACCGCATCGTCATGGACATCCATCGTTCGCGCATCGCGATCCCAGGTCACCTGTCGAATCCATTTCCGTGCAGCAGTGGATACGGCCGTGCCCTGGATCGTCACACTGCCGCCGGTGTCGTCCAGGCGCTCAATCTGGATGGGCACATCCACGGGCAACGTGCGAGGCAACACTTCATCCGGCTGCAAAATGTTGTGCCCCGCCGCCTGCGCGTATTTCACATTCAGGTCCAAGTCGGCGTAGTTGGGCGTGCCGGCCTCGATCAGCACCGGCTCATCGCCCAGCAGCACGGAAAGCTGGCCGTTGTCGCGGTGACTGTGCGAGTCGCGCGGCGAACCGCCGCGAATCCACAAAGCCCAGGCGCGATCGGAAGACCATTGACTGCGCCAAGTCAGCACCATCTGGCTGGGAAACAGGGCGAACGTGGGCAGCGACGCCGCATCGACCGGGGCGGTGGGCAGCGTCGCCATGTGCCGGGCATAGAGCAGGCCGAGGCGATCGGTGGCCGGCGCGGCAAACTGCGACCGCAGCACCGCCTGACGCGCGTCAGGCTGCGCCAGCGCCACGGCCGAGAGCGCCGCCGACGTCGGGCACGATGCGTTCCGCCACCAGCCGCAGTCATTGACGTTGACCACATATCCGCCGGGCATGTGCATGTGGGTCGCCCATATCCAGTTGTTCCGCGGAAAAGGCATGTTCGCCAGCCGCATGTCGCCGGCCAGCCGCATCGTCCGTAGCGTCTCGGCCAGCAGCGGCATGGTCATGCAGGCGTAGCCATAGCCCTCGATGAACGCGCCGTCGTCGCCGTAGGCTCGCAGCCCCAGACCGATGTTGCCCACCGCCATGTCGTAGGCGTCGCGCAACCGGTCGTCGCCGAGGGACAGGCACGCCATGGCCATGCCGAGGTTGGGGATGATCCACTGGTTGCTCTGGTAGGCGTTGCCGGCGACGTACCACGGCCTGCGGTCGCGCCAGTCCTGTCGAATCCGGGCGATTTCCTCGCGCATCAGCGAATGCAGGGCATCCCGCAGGTCGGCGGGCACGCGATCGCCCAGGATGGCCAGCGTGGAGGCGATGCCCATCAGGCCGTAGCCCGTGCCCAGCCACACGCCGTCGCCGCCTTCGGGCATCGTGTTTTCCGGGGCATACAGCGTCCAGCCCGGTCGCTGCAGCGGACGCCACGTCTGGGCTTCGCGCAGTTGCCCGATCACCCAGTCCGTCATGTCCTGTCGCCCAGTCATCGTCGCGGCGATGGCCACATCCACCATGTCCAGCAGCAGGCTGGTGCATGTCGCGGCGTCGTGCATGGCCAGCGCGAACGGCAGGCGGTTGGCTTCCGACGTATTGACCGCGCGCTGGCGCTCCATCCCATCCGGCGGCAAATCCTCCAACCGATTGACCCGCCGTCGGACAGGCCTCGCGAGGATCGTTTCCGCGCGAAGCAGAAACGCAGCCACCGCCTGGCCCGTCGCGGCATCCGTCTTCGACATCGCCCGGATCGCCGGCCAATCCTCGGACAGGCAGACCAGCTTTCCGTTCCATGAACCGAATCCCGGATCAGCCCCCGGATCCACTCCCGGATCCGCCAACAACAGGCTCGGACAAAAGACAATCGCCATCGCGCCGAGAAACAACCAACGCATGTTCGCACTCCCATGGTTATCCAAGGCGCATCGCAGCGGAAACGGTTTCACTGCAATTCCGATGTCGTTTTGCAATCCCACCAGATAAAGCCGTAGGGCCAGGTTATCGACAGGTCGTAATACAGCGCATCCTTCGGGGGAAGCGACCGGGCGTGACCGTCGAGCATGACGAAGTTGGCGTCGCCCTTGTAGCCGTCGATATCCACCCCGGACCACATCAAGGGGGCCAGGCCGGCGCCGCGCAAAGTCGTGTTGTGCCGGAAATGAGGCAGTTTAGCCCGGTCCCAGTACGGTTCGAGAAATTCCATGCCATACGTATCGTCGGCATAGTGGTTGTTTCCGCTCTGGGCATCACCGATCAGGATGGTGGAACCGGGCTTGAGAAAGCTGTCGAGCTTACGCCACCGGGGCGTGAGGATGTCGTTGCCGAGCATGGAAATATTCATGCCATAGGCGACATTGCCGTAGGCCAGTTGGAGATCCTTGGCGGCCGGGCAGGCCAGAGGCAGCTTTTCGCCGCTGTAGGGCAGCAGGGCATGCCACCAGAAGCCGTTGGGATCGTTGTTCCATGGATAAACGGTGTTGTTGTTGACGGTGGGCAGGAAATGGCGGTTGTCCGCCGCGTAGGAAAACTCCGCGATGGCGTACTGCCGGGTGGAACTGAGGCACGTCACGGTCTGCGCGACGAGGCGCGCCTGCTGCAGCGAAGGCAGCAGGATGGCCACGAGCAGGCCGATGATGGAAATGACGACGAGACGTTCGATGAGCGTGAAAGCGCGAATCCTGGTCATGACAAGTCTCCTGAAAGGGGCCGCGACCGGGGTGTTGGCCAAGATCGACTACGACGCTGGAATTGATGCGCTCGGTTTGTTCTGCTCGACCGCCGGGGCAAATCGCAAGCCGGCGACGTTGCAGATGCCCATGCCGGGGCCGTCGCGGAAAACGAGGAAAACACGCTGGTTTCCGCGGACCTCAGCCGACAGGGGCATGGTGCGGGTCTGGAACGTGGTGAAACTTCCTGTCGCTTCCTCCAGCGTCAGCACGGCGGCCGGTTCGGAGGACAGTTCGCCGAAGTGCAGTTCCACCGTGCCGCCGGTGAAACCGGGGGCCACCGCGATGGACAGCTCCGCCGACGCCGGCGCCTGCTCGCCGAAGTTCACCGTGCCGAAGTAGGCGAACGCGCGGCTGGTGATCCAGCCGATGTAGGTTTTCTCGGGATTCAGCCGGCATCCGCCCATCACAATGGCCTTGTCCGCCGTGATCGGCTCATACGCGGACACCGGCAGCGTGTCGCGGAAACCCGGCGTCGGAGGCCGCTGAAATCCGCGGATTTGCTCGAACGTCCCCGACATCTGCTGGGCCATGCGGTCATGGATTGCCGGCGCACCGTCCACCCCGTCGATCAGCCAGACCTGCGGCACCATGGCCTCGATCTCCAGCGCAGCCGATGTCCCAGCCGCCACCACCTCGTCCTTCATCTCCCTCATGCCGTACCGCCGAAGCCTGAGCTTCGAGCCATTGCCGTCCAGCTTCACGTCCATCGTCTGCGTCTGCCGCGTGGTGTTGATGAAAAGGATGGCGCGTAGATCGTGCCATCGCCAGGCGGAGGAGAGCACCGCGTCGGAGGCGATCATGCGCGGGCCGTAGTAACCCCAGTTGCGTTTGACCTGCGGCATTTCGGGTGAAAACGTCAGAGGCCGTTCCATCTGACCTTCATTGAAGATCGGCAGCATCGCCTGCCGCGTGTGCGCCAGTTGCTTGAGGAACAAAGCCAGATTGGCGTTCATCGGATTGAGCAGCACGGAAGCGTCCATCCAGCCCAGATGCTGGCTGTTGACCAGTTGCCAGGCGAACTTGGAGTAGCTGCCCAGTTCTTCCTCGTCGCCGAAGTAGGTTCCGACGTACTGCACGCGGCCGGAGTAGAGCACGTGATGGGCCGGGACGACGCGATCCTCCTGGAACGCGCGCCAGGGCAACATGCCGTCGAGCCGGCCGACGTAGGCTTCGCTCATGTCCTCGCTGTCCAGCGCAAGGTCGGGATTCACCTTCGTCACGGCGGCGCGCATGCCTTCGAGCGTGCGGAAATAGCCGTCGCGCATCCACGCATGGGGATCACCCAGGTCGTGGCCGTGTGTTTTGTCGTAGCAGAGAATCGGGCTGCCGGCGGCGATCTGGTCCAGGTACAGCGCGTCAATGCCGATTTCCGCCGTGCGCCGGGCGGTGTCGATCTGCAACTGCTGCCAGGCCTTCGCCGCCGGGCACAGGATGGCGTACACGGCGTTGTCATACTTTTCCGTGGGATAACTGCCATCCAGGTTTTTGATCGTGTTCGGCAGGCCGCGGGTTTCAAAAACATAGTCTTCGCCCGAGCCGTTCTTCACGTCCCAGATGCGGTTGTTGAGGTAGGGCTTGACGCGAATGCCCGCGTGACGCAGCGCGGCGAACGCGGCCGGTGTGCCCTCAGCGGGACGGAATGCCGGGTAGTCCACGCCGAACGGCTTGTCGTTCCAGTTGCACAACGCCAGGCCCACGGGCACTTCCAGATAGTCGCGCAGGCTCAGAATCCCGGCACTTTCCTGCGTGGAAACGACGCAACTGTTGATCCACACGCCCATGTCGCGGTACCACGCGGGCGTGGCGAGGTTGGGCCTGGGCGTGCGCCACGAAGCATGCGCCTGCATCCACTGGCCATACATCCGCGTGGCGTCGTACCAGTCGCCGGTGAACCTGCGGATCGTCACCGCGCCGGGCTGTGTGAAGCGCCCGCCGTGCGGCGAGGACACCGGCTGCGACACCGACCAGTTCCACTGCACGTCCAGCCCCTGTTCCGTGCCCTCGACCGCCACCTCCTTGGGCAGCGGCTCCGGGTCTTCCGCCGCGAAGTACACGCCGGCCGCATCGTCGTAGTAGGCGTAAAACTGCATGGAAAGCTGGCCGCTGGGATACGTGGCGCGATGATGGAAGCGGCCCTCGACAGGCGAGGCCTTGACCTCGCCGCTCATCCGCGGCAACAGCAGAAAATCCTGCCCCACATGCTGAGGCGATAACCGCAGTTGCGGGAAACTCAGCGTCCTGAGCGACATCGTCTCCGCGTTGCTCTCCAGAGAGGCCGAGAGGGAAACGCCATCGCTGAGGACGGTGATATCCGCCTGCACAACGCCCGTGGCAGGCGCGGGCAACGTCCATCGCATGGCCAGCCGATCCAGCCTGCCCGTCGTGGCGGCGTCGGCGGGCTGCAGCGCCAACTCGGCGCGCACGTCCGATCGCCAGGATTCCACCGTTGACAAAGCGTTGTTGTCATTGTTCTGCGCCTGCACCTGCCACAACGGCCGATCACCCCGCAACATCGGCCGGCCGCTGATGCGGTCATACAGGCCCACCACCGGGTGGCCCCCGCCCCGCGGCGTCAGGTCAATCGCCAGCAGCGTCTGCTCCTGCTCAAACAGCGGCAGTTGGGCAAACTGCCGATTCCATGCGGCAGTGGATTCAAATGCTCCGGCGTTCTCCACCGGCCAGCCGTCGATCGCGGCGATCATCGTTTCGAGCTGGTCCCGCCAGTGCGGCCGCATCCCCGCGTCGCGCAGGACATCGACGAACAACATCGCCCGGCCTCGCGCCGCTTCGTCACGCAATCCGTCACGCAGTTTCCGGGCCAGCGCGCCCAACGCTTTTTCCGTCTTCGCCGGCAGCATCGCCCCGCCCTTCACCGGAGGCAGAAACGTGTTGCCCTCTCGCTGTTCGAGGATTTCCGCCGCCGACAGCACCCGGTCGTACACTGATAATTCAGTCATTTGGCCGCAGAAATGATGCACGCTGCCCCAGCCTTCGCCGATGTTCGGCCCCAGCCGATCCTTCGTGTTGACCAGCACCTGATTGGCCCGCAACGCCGGCAGAGGCTTGCCGTCCACATACATCGTCATCACGACGCCATGGAATCCCTGCGCCCGGTCGTCGACAGGTTCGATCGTCAGCGCCACGTGATACCACCGCCCTTTGGCGATCGCAGCCGGCTGATACGCGGCTTTCCACTCCTTGCCGTCGTGGACGTTGGCGTACCACTTGTCGGCGTAGCGGGCGAGGAAATAGCCGTTGGGTTTGAAGAAAAAGGAGTCGTGCGCGGGGGCTTCGCCGCCGGTGGTTCCATCCTCTTCCGTGCGAAGCACGGTCACGAGGGTCACGCCGCGCTCGCCGCCGAACCGCTCGTCGGCCGGGAGGCTCAGGCTGTCGTGAATGCCGTCGAATCGCAGGGCCTTGGCCTTGCCGCCGCCCTCGCACTGGACTTCCATGATCGCCGGCGCGCCGACCACGGTCGCGTCCAGCCCGTGGCCCGAAGCGTCCTTGACCTTGCCCTCCGCCATCGCGTCCATGACATACCGGACGACCAGGCCCTTGTCCTTCTCCTGTGCCCGCGCCGACGCGGGGATCAGGCAGGCCAGAGCGAGCGCCAACGCAACCACCAGTTTCCGAAAGTTCACATCATGCCACATGGAAAATGTTCCAGTCGAAAAGCATCCGACCACACGGAGTCAGACAACATCCACACGATGAACACAACACGTCAGAGCGAGCGGAGACGGATCAGTCGTTCTCGCCCCGGTACCACATCGACGGGCGGGTGGGGGTCCAAAGGTTCGTGCCGCTGCCCAGCGTGTCTTCCAGTTTGTAGGTCCGAACTGAGCTGTCGACGAACAGGTAATTGGCTGTGCCGCTGGGGTGAACCGGCGTGGTGAAGATGCCCAGGGTGTCATCAAAGAACTGGCGGGCGGGATGGTCAATCACCGCGCGCAGCCACATGCCGACCATATTGCGGTTGTTGACGACTTCCGTCGCCAGGATGGTGCCGCTGGGCTTCTGCACCGCCGCGATGCGGATTTGTTTGGGCCATGCGCCGGGCGCGGTGCCCGAGCCGGCGTCCATGGTGTTGCAGATGCCCCGGTTGACCGCCGGGGTCTCCGAGGAATTCAGGCCCCGGTTGAACGAATAGCTGTTGCGCAGCCATAACGTGGGGCTGATGGAAGGAAGATTGTCGGAGGGGCAAAGCAGCTTCCGGAAATCCTGGGCCCGGCTCACACCGGGATAGACGGCGATTTCGTTGCGGGTCATGGGGATGTTGAGATACCCATCGATCTGGTCGTCCCACGTGACGCTGGCCAAGCCGTTGCCCACCAGCGAGGTGGTGGGATAGTCGCAGAAGCCGTCATAGCCGGTGGAGCCGCCTCCCCAGTAGAGATAGCCGAAAGGGATCAGGTCGCGGTAGTCGGCGGCGTACCCGGCGGTGGCCTGACCGATGCTGCGCAACTGGGTGGAACATTGAATCCGCTGCGCGCTCTTCCTCGCCCCCTGCAGCGCCGGCAGCAGAACGGCAATGAGCAAGGCGATAATCGAAATCACAACGAGCAGCTCAATCAGGGTAAACGCATGGCGATTGCGAATCATCGTGAATCTCCTGGCAAAGGGGCTGCGCCGAGACTCTGGCCTTCAACGAACGGAGCTTCGAGCAGCATGGTCACGGGAATGGCTTGCGGATCGGCGATCTGTCGGTGAAGCAGTTCCAGGGTGGCCCGACCGCAGGCTTCCAGAGGCAGATCGATCATCGCCAGCGACGGCTGCTCGCAGGCCACTTCCACCTGGGAGCGGATGCCGTAGGCCACGACGCTGACGTCCCGGGGCACGCGGATGCCTCGCTTAGCCAGCAGGCGGATATAGTGCCGCGCCTCCTCCACGTAGGTGGATATGATCGCCGTGGGACGGTCGGGCCGGCCCGGCGCGAACAGGTCATCCAAAGCCGCGTCGATGGTCGGCCAGCGGCAGTTGTCGCCGTCTCCGAGCCGCGCCACCATGAAATTGACGGATTTCCGGCAGCTTTCGGCGATGTACGACAACGCCGCGGCACGGGCGCTGATCACCGACATGCCCGAGGCGTCCAAGTCCACCACCGACTTCGCGTCGGCCCACGGCTTCCACCACTCGCTGACCCACCAGCCGGTCCAGATGGGAAACAGACTGACAATGTGGCGATGGCCGAGACGGATCAGTCGATCCGCGATCACCGCCGCCGCGCGAGATTCGTTGGCGTGCACGCAACTGATCCGCGGGTAATAGTCCAGGCCGGATCCATACACCACCGGCGCCATGCCCGTAAGCTGGGTCACCATCGCCTGCGGCAAGGTCTGACGCATGACGATGCCGTGGTAACGCAGACTGCGCAGACGAACCATCATGTCGGCCGGATTTTCAATGGATTCGATCAGCAGCTCCCCGCCGCTGTCCTCGATCGCGCCGCGAAGCCCTTTCAGATAGGCCTCGAACGTCGGCTTGCCGAACATCTGCTTCTCCAGCCCGGCGAAGAACGGCAACAGCACACGGATGCGCTGTATGGTCGATCGATACCGGGCCGGCAAACGCCCCATCACGCCCCGGTGTTGCGAGTAACCCAGCTCCCGTCCAACCTCCTGAATCCGCTGTCGCGTGCGCGGGTCCACCACCGTCAAGCCCCGCAGCGCCCGTGACGCGGTCACCACGCTGACCCCGGCTCTTTCCGCGATGTCACGAAGCGTCACGGCCACGAAAGGAAACTCCTCGAGAGAAAGGACTCGCCAAAGTGAGGCTCATTATGTCGCATGAATGACAAAATGTCAACCATTTTCTGCCGCCATCGCTTGCCGCTTGCTGACACGTTTCGCAATTGGATGAATCGCATGGCCTTATGCCACTGCATGCGCCGCGTTACGATACACGCATGATTCACCTGGAAGGCCGGTTCAGCGTTCTGGCGGCGTTACATGCGGGGCTGCGCCGGTTTGAGGTGGTGTGCATCGCCGAGGACGTGCCGCCCGAGCGGTCGCGGGAGATCGTGACGGTCGCCGGCGAGCTGGGCGTGACGATCCGCACTGTTCCGGGGGCCGAACTTGAAACGCTCACCCATGGCCAGACCCACGGCGGCATCGTCGCCGTCTGCTCGCCCAAGCCCCTGCTGCGCGAAGCCAAGTTGCTCAACCAGATCAAACGCCTCGACCACCCCGCCCTGCTGTTGCTGCTGGAAGGCATCGACGACGCCCGCAACCTCGGCTTCGTCCTGCGCACCGCCGAAGCAATGAACGTCGATGCCGTGCTACTGCGCAAACGGGAACTGGGCTTCGACGAAACGGAAGTCGCCCGGCCTTCCTCCGGCGCGTTCGAGCGCATGCCGCTGCTGATCTTCCACGACATCGCGCTGCTCAAACGACTGCGTCGGCGCGGCGTGCAACTGATCGGCTGCCTCGCCAACGCCAAGCGCGTGATGTATGACGCCGATCTGCGACAGCCCACGATCCTCGCCGTAGGCGGGGAAAAACGCGGACTCTCCGGCCAGGTCCGTTCCATCTGCGACTGCTACGCCCACATCCCCACCGCCGGCGGCGCGTCGTCGCTGTCCACCTCCCACGCCGCCGCCATCGTCCTCGCCGAGGCCGCCCGTCAGCGTTGGACCCCGGCCAACGAGAACGTCTGACCCCTCGCCGCCGGGAGCGTCCGGGCCTGAATGCGAAAGATGGACAATATGCCCGCCGACTTGTCGCAAAATAGTCGGTCTTTTCGCGTTGTTTCGTATTGACGGCCCCGTCCGCCAAACTACACTGGCTTTCGCTCCTTTCACATGGAACATGACGATGAACACTCACCCGGTTGACGTGTGCGATGTCGCATGGAATGAACCCAGCGCCGACTCGGCGGGTTCGATGCCGCTGGGCAACGGCGAAGTGGCGGTCAACGCCTGGATCGAAGCCGCCACCGGCGATCTGCTGTTCTACATCGCCCGCACGGATGCGTGGGACGATTACGCCCGGCTGCTCAAGCTCGGCCGCGTCCGCGTGAGCCTCTCGCCTTCCCCGTGGCACAAGGGTGTGCGCTTCGAGCAGCGCCTTCGCCTGGCCGACGGCGCGATGGTCGTGACCTTCAGCGAAAACGCCCCCACACTTATCCGGCTATGGGTCGACGCCCACGCGCCGGTGGTGCGGGTGGACGTCACCTCGCCGCAGCCTGTGCATCTGTCCGTGAAGCTGGAAATGTGGCGCACGGAACAACGCGAACTGCGAGGCCGGGAACTGGTCAGCGCCTGGGTCTGGCAGGACGCCCAAGGCAATACCCACCCGCAGCACCGCGTTTTCGTCCATCCCGATCACGTCATTGACCGCGGGGCCGGCCGCGTCGTCTGGCATCACCGCAACGTCGAATCCACCTGGCGGAAACATCTGCAGCACCAGGGCCTGGGCGAACTGATCGACCAGCAAACCGACCCGCTGACCCACCGCACCTTCGGCGGCATGATCCTCGGCGCGGGACTGGTCAAGGATGGCCCCACGTCACTTCACTCCTCCGAGCCGCGATCGGCATGGAGCGTGGACGTCGTCACGCACACCGCCATCACCGAAAACGCGGACCAGTGGCTCGCACAACTCGACGACGCAGCGACGCTGTCCCGCGCGCGGAACTTCGACCGCCATGCCGCGTGGTGGCGCGACTTCTTCGACCGAAGCTACATCACCTTCACGCCCGGCATCTGGGAAGCCGAGCACGTGGGCAGGGCTTACACGCTGCAACGCTACATCACCGCCTGCGCCGGCCGGGGCACGTTTCCCGTCAAGTTCAACGGCTCACTTTTCACCGTCGACTCACGCGAAACCAACGAACACTACGACGCCGACTATCGTCGCTGGGGTGGTCCCTACTGGTTCCAGAACACCCGCCTGATCTACTGGCCCCTGCTCGCCTCCGGCGACTTCGACCTGATCCGACCGCTGCTTCGCATGTTCCAAAACGCCCTGCCCCTGGCGCTCGCCCGCAACCGCATCTGGCACCGGCACGGCGGCGCGTTCTTCCCCGAAACCCAGCACTTCTGGGGAACCTTCAGCAACCGGGACTACGGCCTCGAACGCGACGGCAAACCCGTCGGCGAAGTCGTCAATCCCTACATCCGCTGGCACCAGAGCAGCATCCTCGAACTGGCTGCCCTCATGCTCGACCTCCATGCCTTCACCCAGGACCAGGCCTTCGCCCGCGACACCCTCCTGCCGCTGACCCAGGCGTTCGTCGATCATTACGACCAGCATTACCCGAAGAAAATCGGCAAAATCAGCATCGAGCCGGCCACCTCGCTGGAAACATGGCACGATGCGACCAACCCGACGCCCGACCTCGCCGGCCTCAAGGTCGTCCTCCAGGGCCTGCTCGATCTGCCCGCCACCCTGACCTCCGACACGCAGCGCACGCAATGGTCCCGCATGTTGAGCGAACTGCCTGAAATCCCCATGACCGGCGAAGGCGAACAACGACGACTCCTCCCCGCCGTACGCTTCGACAAACTGGCCAACATGGAAAACCCCGAGCTTTACGCGGTGTTTCCCTTCCGCCTGTTCACGCTGGCCCATGGCGATACGCAAGTCGGCCGCAATACCTTCCACCATCGCATGTGGGCGAAAACCGGCGGCTGGCAGCAGGACGCCATCCAGGCCGCCATGCTCGGCCTGACCGACGTCGCACGCACCGCCGTCACCAGCAGCTTCATGACCTTCCACCCCGGCAGCCGTTTCCCCGCGTTCTGGGGTCCGAACTACGACTGGCTGCCCGATCAGTGCCACGGCGGCGTCGCCATGATCGCCCTGCAAAACATGCTCATGCAGACCGAAGGCCGCAAAATCCTGCTCCTGCCCGCCTGGCCCCCGTGCTGGAACGTGACCTTCAAGCTCCACGCCCCGCTCCAGACCGTCGTCGAAGGCGAAGTGAAGGACGGCCAACTCGTGAACCTCAAGGTCACGCCCCCGGACCGCGCAGCCGACGTCGTGGTGATGTCCACGCCCTGACTCTTCGCCCCCGGAAACCGCCCCCACCCGCCGCTCGCGGCGTCGCGGAAGCCCGCTACGACCTTTGGCGAAACCGCAGGATTTCCTGCTCAAGAAACGGAAGCAGTCGATCCGCCAATGAAGTGTCCAACGGCAGGTTCATGTGTGCCGCCTTGGTCTGGTACAGTCGAACGATCCATTGCACCGCATGGACAAAACCATCGCAGAGATCGGGTCGGCCATCGAGCGGCTGAATGCGATCCAGTTGTTCGGCATCCGAAGGCAACAGGTGATGAAAAAGCCGCTTGTATTCCTGCGGCGCAAGCCTGCCTCGCGCGGGCATCGACCAGCCGAAGCAGGATTCGTACAACAGTGCCGCGAGAATCTCCGCTACGCCGTGCCACCGGCGGTACATGTCGCGTTCGCCGCGAAACAGACATTTGGTGAAACGGGGAATGCTGAACAGGACATCGTGAAGCTGGTTGGTCAGGCTGTTCTTGACGGAAGCCAGATCGGGGAGTGTCGTTATGCCGTGCGATGCTGGAGGAGACGACCGAACATACAACGCGCGAAACGGCGCAAAGACAGCTTTCTGTTCCAGTCGGGATACAAGGCTCAGGTCGATCTTCTGGTACGGGCTGTAGCCGTCGAGCATGAACATCTGGGCCAGTTCGGCGGCGTCGGCATGAATGAGGTAGCTGCCGACGATCGGCGCGACCTGCGCCAGCCCATCATGCAGTTGGTCGTATCCGCGGGCCGGATCGTCACAGCAGATCACCAGATCAATATCTGAATAAGCGTCAACCAGACCTTCCGCGTCGCGGCCGAAAACATGGATGCCGCTGACCTGCGGCCAGGACGAAAACACCTCCCGCAATGCGCCACAGAGCTGCGAACGGGAATGGCATGTCATGGCCCAAACGCCCCAGTTGCGATGATGAGCGTCGTCAGTGTACCTCCCGGATGAATGAGCGTGTCCAGCTCGCAGGATGGGTTGAGCGAATCTTCGAGCGATACACACCTGCCGTTGCGAAAGACCATTGATTCTAAACACAACCCGTTGTATCCTGTAACAACAGCCCCAGGGGGATATGCGCATGCCGTGGGTGGACATACTCTGGGATGACCATCCGGATGGAAATGTCGAACACATTGGCGAACATGGCATCACCCCGGAGGAAGTTCGCCAGGTGCTGGAGGATCCCGGCACGGATCATTCACGCAGCGCCAGCAGCGGCCGGCCACTGGCCATGGGTTTCACCGCCGCCGGCCGTTTTCTGGTCGTGGTGTACGAGGAAATCGACGCGGTGACGATCCGCCCGATCACCGCCTACGAACCGGAGTGAGGCTCATGAGCGAACCCAAACGCTACCGCAACACAACAACTCGCTTCACGCCCGCTCAGCGCAAGCAGTACAAGACCGAGGCGGCGAAGGTCGACCGCGAGGAACAGCAGGCCATTCTCGCCCAGGCCCGGCGCGTCAAGGCGCGGGTGGATATGCTGCGTCAGGTGCTGGGTGAACTGAAAGCCGAACGTCAGCGGCAAGGACTGAGCCTGACAGACCTGAGCCGTCGCAGCGGCATCGACAAGGCTGCCCTCTCCCGCCTGGAAAATGCCGCCAACGCCAACCCCAAACTCGACACGCTGGTCCGCTACGCCGAAGCGATCGGCATCGAGCTGCGCGTGACGGTGGCGGGAAACGCGGCATAACGACAGATATTCGGAAGTCAACCAACACGATGGCAAGCCGGAAGCGTCAGCGACGGTCCCTGGAAATCACCGCGGCGATGACGCCGCGGCTATGAATGAAACGACAATTGTTCTGTGTCAGCCGCGGCGTCTTCGCCGCGGGGGTTGTCGTCGGTGGGCCGTCGCTTACGCTTCCGGCTCGTTTTCGTGGTCGGCTGTCAATCGCCTTTGACGGCATTCACCGCTTCGCTCAAATCCAGCAGCGCGCCCAGCAGCAGGCCCACGCCGTCGGTGGACTGGTAATACGGTTTGCCGGTGTGGCCCTTGATCCAGCCGTTTTCGCAGAGTTTCAGCACGGCTTCGTCGGCCAGCGCCTGGGCGGTGTCGAGGTCTTTGCGATCCGATGTGGCGCGATGGAGGCGGACGAAGAAGTCGATGGCCCGGCCGTAGCCTTCGGCGTAAGCGCCGCCTTTTTCGCGGGCTTCGGGCATGGCGGCTTCGAGTTCCTGTCGCCAGCGGAAGCCGATGGCGGGTGGGAAGCTGGCGCGAATGTGACGCCCCCATTTCCGTGCGCCGTCGAGCAATTCGGCATCCTTCGTCACTTCGTAGCCATCCAGACACGCCTGCGCGGCGGGAAGGGTGTTGTCGTAGGAATACATATCGCTGGGCCATGTTTCGCTGTAGCCGGTGGGCATCCAGACGTCGTAGCCGGCGGCTTTGGCGCGTTCGGGGATGGGCGTGCCGTCGAGTTTTACCGCGGCGAAGAAGCGGCCGGCTTTTTCGTCCCACGCGTACTTTAGCCATGCTTTGAGGTAGGTCACCGCGACCTCGCGGAAGTGCGGCTCGCCGGTCAGTTCATAGCTGCGCAGCAGGGCGGAAATATGCGGTCCGACGTCGGCGGTAAAGCAATGGAAGCCATCGTATCGGCCGTTGCCGGCATTGGCGGGCGAGTCGGGAAACAGATTCGTCCGGGGATGGCGGTGATTCCAGTGCCAGTCGGCCACGAGCTTCGCGCGGTCGGTCCACGCGCGGTCGCCGGTTTGTTTGGCGAGGAAGGCAAAGGCATGAATGAAGGAACTGCTGGAGAAGGCGAAATCGCAGCCGGGGCCGCCGTCGTCGTGACGGTTATGCTGGCCCGTGGTTTTGTTGAAGATGTGCCATTGCCAGATGCCTTCGATCTCGCGCTGCACGACGGCGGGGTCGACGCGCCACATCGCTTCCCACTCGGCCAGGAGGATGAGGATTTCGTGGAAATGGCCGAAGCGGTCGTCCTCGACTTTTTCGGTGTAGGCGTTGTAGAAGAGGTGCGAACCCCAGCCGATCATGCCGTTGGGTTTGATGGCATGTTGGAAGAAGGCGCGGATGTAGTCGTCGGCCGCGCGGGCGTAGCGGTTGTCGCCGCTGCGGGTGGTGGCGTGATAGAGGGCGTGGAGCAGCGGCTGATCTTCCCACAGGTCGCTGCCGCCGGGATTGCACCGGCCTGGCCGCTCCTGCCCGCGCAACATGCCGTCGAGCAACTCCGGATGCTCAGGCGCTTCATGGGTCCGCACATCAATGACGCTCATCAGCATCGCCGACTTCACCGGCCCGTAGCGATCCGTGCCGTGCGTCAGGAGGTTGTCCAGACATTGCCGAACCGCGACGTCGTAACGATGGTTTGACCATCCCATGGGGGTGCTCCGAAGCAGCGCACATGTGTGACCAGGGGAAATACACGGCGGCGCTGTTGGGGGGCCGTCAGTGTAGTGCGACGGTGTAACGCTGTCATGCCGGCGGGAAATCGGTTTGCGTTCGGGGAAGCACCCGGCGTCGCAGACCGGTGTCGGTCACGGCCCAGAAGGTACCGGACCAATCATTGCGGGAACATAGAATCTCGACAATGCGCTGAACGTCCTGTTCCCGGCTTTGTGGCGTCAAACGAAACAGAATCACGCCCCCGGACTCGATCCATGCGGAACGAAAGGCCAGGTCACCGAAATCCTTGTCATGGGTCACCAGCACGCGCCGATCCGAGACGGCCGCATGAAGCACCAAGGCATCGTCACTGCCCGCCATGGATTGCTTGACGGACAACACATCGTGGCCTGCCTCGCGAAACCGCTGAATGACGGACGGCGAGATGTTTTCGTCGGCCAGGAATCGCATGGATGACTGCAATCAGGCGGGGATGGGATAGACCTTTTCCTCCGCCAGCAGTTGATGGGCGTACGCCAGGCAGGCCTGCACATCCTCCCGCGTGATGTCGGCATATTCCCGCACCACGTCCTCAACGCTCCAGCCGCCGGCAAGCAGACCGACGATGAACTCGACGGAAAGACGTGTGCCGCGTATCACCGGTTTGCCGCCCAGCACATCGGGATGAAGGGTGATCCGGTCGTTCATGACCAATCATTCTACCGCATCATCCCGTCGATCCATCCCGGCCTTTGCGAAAAATGTCTGTTGACGCCCCCGTTTTCAGCCGATAGTATCCCGTAATCATGATGTTTTACGCGTCCATCCCGGCTTTGCGCCACAGCCAGTCCCTTCTGGGTCTGCTGCTGCTGTGCAACCTCCGCGGATAGGACGGCTCGCTGTCGAATCTGAACAAGCGAAACCGACCTGTCCGCGAAAGCGACAGGTTTTTTTGTTTGATAGGCCAACCGACGACCGGCAACTTGACGAAAGCCGGCGAAACCAAGGAGTCCTGCAATGTCCACGCCCACCCCGATCCGCATCTTCGACACCACGCTCCGCGACGGCGAGCAATCGCCCGGCGCGACGCTGAACTTCAAGGAAAAGGTCGAGATCGCGCGGAACCTGGAAGCCATGGGCGTCGATGTCATCGAGGCGGGTTTTCCCATCACCAGCCAGGGCGACTTCGAGTCGGTGAGGGCCATCAGCCACGAGCTGGGCACAGCCACGGTGGCGGGCTTGTCGCGTTGCGTGCCGCGCGACATCGACCGGGCCGGCGAGGCGCTCAAGGGCGCGCCGCATCCGCGCATCCACGTCTTCTGCGCCACCAGCAAAATCCACCGCGAACACAAGCTGAAAAAGGCCATCGACGAGATCATCCGCATCTCCGTCGAATCCGTGAAACAAGCCAGGCAATACACCGACAACGTGGAGTTCAGCCCGGAGGACGGCTCGCGCACGGAGCTGGATGTGCTCGTGGAGATCACGCAGGCGGTGGTGGAAGCGGGGGCGACGACGGTGAACATTCCCGACACCGTCGGCTATGCCGTGCCTTCGCAATATGGCCACATTTTCGCGTATGTGCGGCAAAAGCTGCCCATGCTCGACGCGAAGAACATTTATCTGTCCTCGCATTGCCACAACGATCTGGGCCTCGCGGTAGCCAACAGCCTCGCGGCGGTGGAGAACGGCTGCCGGCAGATCGAATGCACCATCAACGGCATCGGCGAACGCGCGGGCAACGCATCGCTCGAGGAAATCGTCATGGCGATGCGCACGCGGCAGGACTACTTCAGCCGCTTCGCGCTGAACATCAACACGAAGAAGATTTACCCGCTTTCCCGCATGGTTTCGACGTACACGGGCCTGCAGGTGCAACGGAACAAGGCGATCGTCGGCGAAAACGCCTTCGCCCACGAAGCGGGCATCCATCAGGACGGCATGCTCAAACACCGGCACACCTATGAAATCATGGACCCGCGCGAAGTGGGCATTCCCGAAAGCAAGCTCGTGCTGGGCAAGCATTCGGGCCGGCACGCCTTCCGCGAACGCGTCAAGGCACTGGGTTACGTCATGGAAGACGACAAGCTCGAACCGGCATTCGAGGCGTTCAAGGCTTTGGCGGACAAGAAAAAGGATGTCTACGACGAGGACATCGAGGCGCTGATCGACGACCAGATCGACGCCGGCAGGGAACTCTGGAAACTCGAACGCTTCCAGGTCACCAGCGGCAGCGGGATCATCGCCATGGCCACGGTCGTGCTCAAGGATTCCACCGGCGAGGAGCGCCGAATCGCAGCCACCGGCGACGGGCCGATCGATGCGATTTACTCGGCGATCCAGGAAGCCACCGGCGTCAGCGTCACGCTCGAAGACTACCAGACCCGCGGCGTGACCAAAGGCAAGGAAGCGCAGGGCGAAGTGACCGTGGAAGTGAAACACCGCGATCGCACCGTCCGCGGGCGGGGCATCTCCACCGACGTCGTGGAAGCGGCGGCCAAGGCGTACCTCGCCGCGATCAACCGCATCCGCACCGTGGAAGCGCGACAAGTCGCCGCAACCTCGCCGGGCCACGAAGACCCGGACGCCAAAGGTACACAGCCATGAGCGTCATCGAACCAACCTGGATCACATTGCGCGACGGAACCAAGATTCATGCCCGCAGCCCCAGCGTCGACGACATCCCGGCACTGCTGCGTTACCTCGACCGCATGCGCCGGGAAACCGAAGGCGTGCTGTGGTCGCCGCAGGACGACCTGCCCACGCCGGATGATGAACGGAAATGGGTGGAAAAACAGGCCCAAAATCCCGGCGATGTCCATGTGACGGCATGGGTGAACGATGAGCTGGCAAGCATGGCGGGCATCGAGAGCGGCCGGCGGGCGCGAACGCGGCACAGCGGCGTGCTGGGATTGTCCGTGATGCAGGCGTGGCACCACCGCGGCGTCGGCACGGCGATGATGCGGCTCCTGCTGGATTGGGCGCGGCGCCACCCGTCGCTGGAACTGGTCAAGCTGGAGGTTTTTACGGACAACCCTTGGGCCATCCACCTGTACGAACGGTGCGGTTTTACGCGCGATGGCGTCAGTCCCCGGCATGCCAAACGCGGACCCGGACGATATGCCGACGTGATGCACATGAGCCTGTGGCTCGGCGAGAAACAGTCATGACCATGAACGACAAAAGCACGGTGGCGGAAATCCGAGCGAGGTTCGACGCGGATGTCGAGCGATTCAGCCATCTGGAGACGGGCCAGAGCGCGATGCCGGATTCGCCGCTGTTCCTGGACCTGGTGACGGAGGCGGCGGCGACGGTCTGCCCGCGGGCGGCGTCGCTGCTGGACATCGGCTGCGGCGCGGGCAATTACAGCCTGAAAATGCTCGAGCGGCTGCCCAACCTGAGCGTCACACTGGTGGATTTGAGCCAGCCGATGCTGGACCGCGCGCAGGGGCGGATCACGCAGGTGCTGTCCAAATCCAACCGAATCTCGGCGATTCAGGGCGATGTGCGGGCGATCGATCTCGGCCGCGAGCGGCACGACATCGTGCTGGCGGCGGCGGTGCTGCACCATCTGCGCGGGGAAAGCGAATGGCGCGACGTGTTTCGCCGGGTTTATCAGTGTCTCAAACCGGGGGGCTGTTTCTGGATCGTCGATGCCGTGCTGCACAGCGAGGATCGCGTGCAGGAACTCGTCTGGCGTCGCTGGGGCGAGTACCTCGTGCAGATCAAGGATGAGCAATATCGGGACGCGGTGATGGATTATGTGCGGAAGGAGGACACGCCGCGGCCGCTGATGTGGCAGCTCGACCTGCTGCGCGAGATGGGGTTCACGGGCGTGGATGTGCTGCACAAGCGGCTGAAGGCGGCGGCGTTCGGAGGGATCAAGGCGTAACGGGACGCGACAAGTCGCGGCGCTACGTCCGGATCGCATCGCGGCGACGCATCGGGAATACGTCGCGGCGCTACGTCAACAACATCATTACAATGTGCCGTTGGAAATGAACGAGTTTTACGCCATGGCGATTGCGCTGGGGTTGGGACTTCTGGTGGGGTTCCAGCGGGAATGGTCGGCGTCGCATGTGGCGGGGATCCGCAGTTTCGCGCTGATTACGGTGCTGGGCGCGGTGATGACGATGTTGTCGCCGGCGCTGGGGCCTTGGGTGGTTCCGGCGGGGCTGATCGGCGTGACGGCGATGCTGGTCATCGCGGGCCTGCAGCATTGGATCAAGGAACAGGGCGGCACGGGGCTGACCACGGCCGTGGCGGCGCTGGTGATGTACGGCGTGGGCGCGATGCTCATGCTCGGGCACACAGCCATGGCGCTGGCGATCGGCGGCGGCGTGGCGGTGCTGCTCCAGTGGAAACAGCCGCTCAAGAACATCGTGCATCGCATCGGCGAAGCGGACATCCGCGCGATCTTTCAACTGGTGCTGATCGGCCTGGTGGTGCTGCCGGTGTTGCCGGACAAGGTCGTCGGGCCTTATCAGGTGCTCAATCCCTTCAAAATCTGGCTGCTGGTGGTGCTGATCGTCGGCATCAGCCTGTGCGGGTACATGGTGTTCAAATTCCTGGGCGCCCGGGTCGGCGTGCTGCTGGGCGGCTTGCTCGGCGGCGTGATTTCCAGCACGGCGACGACGGTGGGCTACGCCAAGCACACGCGGGGCAGGCACGACATGGCGGGGCTGGCGTGCGTGGTGCTGATGATCGCGTCGACGGTGGTGTTCGTCCGGGTGCTGCTGGAGGTGGCGCTGGTGGCGCCGTCGATTCTCCCGCAACTGATGATGCCGCTGCTGGCGATGACGGGGGTGATGGCGGTGTTGTCGGCGATGTCGTATGCACTGTGGAGCCGGACGATCACGGACGCACCGTTGCCGGAGGACCCCGCGCAACTCAAGACCGCCATTGTGTTCGGGTTGCTCTACGCGCTGGTGCTGCTCGGCGTGGCGGCGGCGAAGTCGCACCTCGGCAATACGGGGCTGTACGTGGTGGCGGGGATATCCGGGCTGACGGACATGGACGCCATCACGCTGTCCACGGCCCAGATGGTCCACGCCGGGCGGGTGATGCCCGACACCGGCTGGCGGCTGATCCTCGTCGGCTTCATGGCCAACCTGATTTTCAAGGCGCTCATGGTCGCGTCACTGGGCAGCAAGGCGCTGCTCTGGCGCGTATCGCTGATGTTCGCACTGGCGATTGCCGCGGGCACGGGGTTGATCCTGTTCTGGCCGGCGCTCTGATCGCGGGCTGATTCACGCTACACTTTCCTCATCATGGACAAGACACCTCTCGGACAACGTCGGACGTCGCAGCGCAAGGCCCTGCAGGAAGTCATCCACGACGCGCACGGGCCGCTGACGGTGGAGGAGTTGCACCAGCGGGCACAGGGCCGGATGCCTTCGCTGGGCATTGCCACGGTGTACCGCACGGTGAAGCTGCTGCTGGATGCCGGGGAAATCCGGTCGGTGACGCTGACGGACGGGCAGGTGCGGTACGAAG
Organism: Phycisphaeraceae bacterium; assembly: GCA_020848195.1. Classification (GTDB taxonomy): domain Bacteria; phylum Planctomycetota; class Phycisphaerae; order Phycisphaerales; family Phycisphaeraceae; genus JADLAP01. The sequence continues at coordinate 24,902 of JADLAP010000119.1, read as the reverse complement.
CGGCGAACCTGGGGCATCACCATCATTTCCGTTGTCGCAAGTGCAAGGCGGTGTTCGACCTGCCCGGCTGCTCGATGCCCATTCCCGACGGCACGGTGCTTCCCGGCGGCTTCGTGGTCGAAGGCCACGAGGTGACGATGCTCGGCCTGTGTCCCACCTGCGCGGCGGAGAATCCTTCCTCGCCGGCGCGAACCAAGCGCCGCTGCGGCTCGCACTGAAGTTGTTCCTTTCCCCAAGCCCCGCGACGGAGTTGTCGAGGCCTGAGGGCATGGAACATGTCCCGTCAACTTCCCGTTGACCGATACCGCCGGACACCGAGCCGCCACAAGCTCAGGCAAACCGCGAAAAATCCCGCGCCAACCGCCGGCCCGCACCACGCCAAGGCGCTGGTGGTCCTTCCCGTCACCGCCTCCAGAGGCCAGAGGTTCACGCACGCCAGCGGCACGATGATGGTGAAAAACCACCGCATCCAAGGCCGATACACCGTCAGCGGAACCCGCGCGGCATAGTTCCCGCCGTCGGTGACGCAGTTCATGATTTCCAGCGTCTGCACCGTCCAGAAACACATCGTCGCCTGCAGGATGAACAGGCCGATGAACACCAGCATGCCCGCGAAAATGGAACAAAACACGACCGCCACGAGGCCGGCCGACCATGCGATGTCCAGACACGCGGCGGAACCCGCCAGCACCAGCAGGCCCTGGGTCAAGCGGCTGAGTCTGATGCAATACCATTCACGCCCGAACAACTGCATCACCGTGGTCCTTGGCCGCAGGAGGATGCGGTCGAACTCGCCCGTCTGGACCAGCAAATCAAACCGGTCAAACCCGCGCGCGAGCAATCCCGCCAGGGCGAACGCGCACGACGACATGCCGCAGCACAGCCCCACTTCGGCGAACCGCCACTGTTTCAGCGCGCCGAAATGATCGAACAACGCCCATATGGCGAAAAACTCCACGCATGTCATGCCAAATGCCGCCAGCGTGTACAGCGCAAACGACACGCGATGCTGCATCTCGCCGCGCAGCGACGCCCCAATGCACCGGAAATACACACGCATCGCGTCGAACGCCATGTCGTCTATCCCCCCTGTACCACGACCCGCCGCATGCCGGCACGCATCAGCGCTCGACCGCCGATCACCAGCGCCGCGATCCACATCCATTGGAACGCGAGCAACCGCCATGCCCCGCCGGCCGGCAGATGTCCTGTGTACAGCCGGAACGGCACGTCCACCACGCCCCGGAACGGCAGCATTTCGCTGATGCTCCGGAGCCAGCCCGGCATCAGCGGCAGGGGGATGTCCTGACCGCTGAAAACCACCAGCAGAGAGCCGATGATCGTGCTCATGCCATAGGGATTGATCGTCCAGAACAGACTGATGTTCACGAGCATGGTGATCGCGCTGGACAGGGCCACGGCACCGATCATGGCCACGACGAACGCCGCGCCACCGGCAACGGATACCGGCGGTTTCATGCCGAAAAACAGCATCGCCAGGATGAACATGGGCACGGCCCGCAGCAGCGTCGGCCCCATCCGGATCGCCAGCAGCCGAGCGTACCACGCGGTATACAGATCCACCGGCCTGCACAGTTCGATGCCGACCGATCCATCGCGCATCATCACCGCCACCGCTTTGTCCACACCCCACGGCAAATTGCCCAGGAAAGCCTGACCCAGCCACACATAGGTGATGACCTGTTCCAGCGGCATGCCCGCGTCGCCGCGCCGCGAGGCGTACAACGCCTCGTAAACCATCACGATGATCCAGCCGAAGACGATCTGCGTGGATAACGCAGCCAGCGCGGCCGCGCGGTACTGCAGCAGTGTGCGAAACAACGTCAGTCCGATTGCCGCATAGGGCTTCAGCATGGCGCGTCCTCCGCCGGTTCCAGTTGCCGGTACAGGCGCGACACCACTTCCTCGATCGGCTGGTTTTCGACGAACAGGTCGCGCACGGCATGACGCCCGGCGACTTGCGCGATCAACTTCGCCGGCGAAATCTCCCGCGGGTCAAAGGCGTATTCCACCCGTGTTCCCTCTTCCCGCACGAGCTGGGCGTTCGGCAGTTCCAGCGGACCGTTGCGATAGTCCAGGTCCACGATAAGCCGGCGCCGGCGGCTGACTCTGGCCCGCAGTTCCTCCAGCGTGCCGTCGCAGAGCAGCCGGCCGCGACCGATCACCATCACCCGCGAACACAAGGCTTCAATGTCGTCCATGTCGTGCGTGGTGAGGATGACGGTGACGCCCTGCCGCCGGTTGAGGTCTCGCACAGCCTGCCGCACGGCGAGCTTGGCCACCGCATCCAGGCCGATGGTCGGTTCGTCGAGAAACAGCAGCGGCGGTTCGTGCAACAGCGACGCCGCCAGATCGCAGCGCATCCGCTGGCCCAGGCTCAGTTGCCGCACCGGCGTGTCCAGCAGCGGTCCAAGGTCCAGCAGTTGCGTCAGTTCCTCGCGTTTATGCCGGTATTTTGAGGTTTCAAGCCGGTAGATGTCGCGCAGCAGGTCGAAGGACTCGATGACGGGCAGATCCCACCACAGTTGCGTGCGCTGGCCGAAGACCACGCCGATCTGACGGACATGGGCGATGCGCTGCGTCCACGGCGTTCGGCCGAGCACTTCCACCCGGCCGCGGTCGGGCACGAGGATGCCGGCCAGCGTTTTGACCGTGGTGCTCTTGCCCGCGCCGTTGGGGCCGATGTAGCCGACCAGTTCGCCCGGTTCGATGGTGAAGGACACGCCGTCCAGTGCGCGGACGATGCGATGCTTTCGCCGCACCAGTCCCGTCAGCGCGCCGATCAACCCCGGCCGCCGTTCGGATACGCGGTACGTCTTGACCAGATCTTCCACGCGAATGATCGGCATACCAGATCAACGACCATCCGTGACAGACAGCATCGTCAGCACGCCGAACTTGCCCAGCGGAATCGCCTGTTCCACAAGAATGACGTTGCGGTCGTCTTCCATCCGCACGCCGGCAAACCACGTCGCGGCGGTGGTCCCGGACTGGTAGTAACCCTGCGGCGGCAGCGGCGCATGATCCAGGGCCAGGCGGGTGGCGGAGTTGTCCACGAGCTTTTTCGGGCATTCCACCGTCCGGCGATACCGTGCCTCGAACGCCGCGGCCGAGAGCGTTTTCCACGCATAACCGGACCAGGACCATTTGACGACGGCGCACGGCGACAGGTCGAGTTCCGTCCACCGCAGAGCGGCACTGGTCAGCGACGTGCCGAACTGTCGGGCCAGGACCATGACGCCGGGCAGCCCCCTGGCCGCCCTGCTTCTGGCCGCCATGACCCGGCAGCGCGGCATGAGCAGGTTCGCCGCGAACAGGTCCGCCTCCTGCTCCGACAGCAGCGGCGACAGCGAATCGCACATCGACGGATGCGCAGGCGCGCGGCCGGCCTGCATCGCGTGGCGATGCTCATCAATGAAATAATGCCCAAGTTCATGCGCCATCGTGAACCGGGCGCGGGGTTCATCCCTCTCGCCGCAGCGAACACGATTGCAGTAGATGTGAAACCGTCCGGCTTCGCATTCCAGCAGACCATCGAACGCGTCGCCGTAATCGCCATGGCTGATCGTGATGCCATGCGCGGCGGCAATGGCCATCGGATCGATGAACGACGACGGCGGCGCGTGCTCCTCCGCCACAGCCTCGGCCAGTTCGGCGATCTGCCGAACCCGCGCCGGCCGCAGCCTTGGAACCGGCATCATGAGTCGTCGTGCCATGCTCAGGACTCCGGGCGTCCCTCGGCGGCGCGGCGGTCCCGGCGCATCGCGGCCGCCACGTCCGGGCTGATCGTGCCGCCTTCCCGGGCCGCCCGACGCAAAGCCGCTTCCACATCAAGCTCATCCTCTTGTTCCGTCGGAGGCAGTCGCAATGTGCCGCCTTTCGCATGGCCCTCCCACACACCGGCCGGTTCAGCCAGCGACGGCGGCAATGGCGTCTCAACGTCGTCCGCCACGTCGTCTTCATGAATGGGCACGAGCCAGCCCAACTGTCGCATGACCGCGGCAGTCAACGCTTCGATCATCGCATCGGATTCGTCGGCGTGATGCGGGGTCATCGCCTGTGTTCCTCCATATAATGTCGGACTTTTTCCATCGCACGGCGTCGAATCTGCCGCAGATTCTCCGGCGTCGTGCCCAGCGTTTGCGCGATGTCGCGGCACACGTCGTTGGGCAATCGCTGATGAGGCGACTGCGGCTGATACCACTGCATCGTCGCCCGCAGCACAATCTGTTCCTTCTCCGACAGCATCGCCAGCGCTTCCCGCGCCAGGACGACCCGCGGCGAATCTGCCGGTTCGGCCGGCACGGCAGGCGGTTCTTGGTCCATCGCAACCGTCGGCATCCGCGCCCGGCCGCGCAGCGCATCCTGAGCCAATCGCTGGGCGATCCGGCACAGCCACGCGCGCACCATCCGTTGCTGCCGCTGGACATCCTGCACGCCGTGCGCGTCGAACGTGCCGGCAAACTCATACGCGCGTCGGAATGTTTCCGAAACCAGGTCGGCCGCGCCCTCGTCGCCGCCAAGCAGATCGGCATACGCCCGGCGGCATACGGCCCAGACATAACGCACATGACGCCGATACAGCGTTTCCCACGCCGCCTGCGCCGACGCGGCATCCTCCGCCGACATGCTCATGTACACGAGCAGGTCCGCGTCCATTTCCCGCGACATCTCCGCCAGCAACCCGTCCGTCATAAATGACCACTCAAACCCGAACCAGCCTGGCCGTCAAATGAACAACGGCGATGCGTGACATTTTCAGTTTGGCTGGGAACCGACTGTCCTCCTCGTGCGTCCAAGGGTATGCTGGAGTGATTCTCCTGGGAGGCGACAACATGACAAGTTCGGGATCGGGTCGCAGTGGGATGAACCTTCCACGTTTCACCCCGCGCCACATCACCGCGGCGGGGGCGTGGTCGGGCTTCATCGGGCTGGTCATCATCGCGGCGCTGGTGGCGTTGCCGTTCTGGATCTGGTTTTTCTGCCGGATCGAACCGGGGGCGAACCAGATCGCGGTGCTGATCCGCAAGACGGGAAGCGATCTTCCATCGGGCCAGATTCTCGCTCTGGAGCCGGGCCAGAAAGGCATTCAGCTTGAAGTGCTGCTGCCGGGCCGGTACTTCTACAACCCGTACACCTGGTCGTGGCGCGTCGTGCCGATCACCGACGTACCGGGGGGCAAGCTCGGCGTGCTGACCCGACTGTACGGCCAGGACCTGCCGGACGGCCAGATCCTCGCCGCCGATCCCGTCAACACCCCAGCCTCGCAGCAGCACAAGGGCATCATCGCCGACGTGCTCAGCCCCGGCCGGCACGCCATCAATCCCTATGCCTATGACATTCAGCTTTTCGACGCCATCACCATTCCGCCCGGCAGCGTCGGCGTTGTGACATCGCTCGTGGGCAAAGACATGCTCAGTTCGCCGGGGATTGTGTCCAAAGCGCCGACGACGCAGGAATCCGCTGCGGGGGCCGAGAATGGCCTTTTCACCGTGCCCAGGAATTTCAAGGGCGTTCTTGCAGGCACGCTGTCGCCCGGCACGTACTACCTCAACCCGTACATGGTCACCGTGGTGGATGTGAACCTGCAGAGCCGGCGATTTGAAATGGCCGGCGAGGATGCGATCAGCTTCCTCACCGCCGACGGTTTCACGGTTCACGTCGAGGGCACGATTGAATGGTCGGTCCAGCCGGAGATGGCGGCCGAGCTGACGCATCGCGTGGGCGACCTGGAAGACATCTTGAAAAAGGTGATTCTGCCCCGCGCGCGCGGATTCAGCCGGATCGAAGGCAGCAAAAGCCCGGCGACGAGCTACATCGTCGGCGAAACGCGGCAGCAGTTTCAGGACCATCTGCAGCAGCACCTCGTGGACCGGTGCAAGATATGGGGCGTGCTGGTGAAATCGGTGCTGGTGCGGAACATTTCGCCGCCGGACCAGATCGCCAGCATCATCCGAGACCGCGAGGTGGCGGTGCAGGACGCCAGAAAATTCGAGCAGCAGATCGAGCAGGCCCGTTCTCAGGCGGAACTGACGAAACAGGAAATGCTCGCCGAGCAGAGCAAGGTCAAGGTTCAGTCGGACACCGCCAAGATTCGCGCGGTGATCCAGGCCAAACAGGACATGGCGGTCAAACTGCTGGCGGCGAGCAAGGACCGCGAGGTGGCCAAGCTGGAGACCGAAGCCGCGGTAGCGCAGGCGGAGGCGATCCGGTTCAAGGCCAAGGGCGAGCAGGACGTCATCCGTCTTCGCAACGAAGCCGAGGCGGCGGTCATCGCCAGCCAGATCCGCGCGTTCAGCTCGGGCATGAATCTCGCGCGGTATGAGATGTACCAGCGCATCGCGCCGAAGATCGGCTCCATCCTCTCCGGCGACGATCCATCCGGGCTTGGCGCGTGGATCAGAGCGTTTGCCCCGCCGCCGCCGGGCAATGTCCCTGGGGGAACACTTCCGGGGGGAAAGGCGGTGCAGCCATGAGAGCGAAAACCATCATCCTCGGCCTCGTGCAACTGTTGGTCGTTCTCGCCATCGCGTATGGCGGCTGGCTCTGGTTCTTCTGCCGGTTCTATGTGCCGCCGGAGTACATGGCGATCATCACGTCGAAATCCGGCACGGAGCTGTCGCCGGGCCGGCTGCTGGCTGGACCCGGCGAAAAAGGCGTCCGCGCCGATGTGCTCGGCGAAGGACGACATTTCCTCAACCCGGTGATCTTCGAGCATGAAATCCGACCGCTGATCGTGGTGCCGCCCGGCAAGGTCGGCATCGTCACCTCCAAGGTCGGCACGGAACTACCCACCGGCGAATTCCTCGCCGACGAAGGCCAGAAGGGCATTCGCCGCCACGTGCTGGGACCGGGCAAATACCGCATGAATCCCTACGGCTACGAGGTCGATCTCGTCGACGCCGTAAGCATTCCCATCGGCTACGTCGGCGTCGTCACCTCGCTCTCCGGCACGCCGGTGGCCGAGGACCAGTTCGCCGGACCGGGCCAGAAAGGCGTCTGCGCCAACGTCCTTCAACCCGGCCTGTACTACATCAATCCCAAGCAGCACAAAGTCGATGTGCTGGAAGTCGGCGTCAACCAGGTGTCGCTGCTGGGCAAGATCGGCTCCGAAGTGGTCACCAAGGGCGTCATGTTCAGCGCCAACCAGGCCCTCGACGAACAAACCTCCAATGTCTTCCGCGAACGACTGGAGAAGCGGGATCAGTACGTGCAGCAGCAGCTGCGCGACGTGAAGGAACAGTCGCAGGCGGTGGAACTGCAGAAGCGATTCCTGAACCAAAAAGCCGCCGCGCCCGCCGCCAAGCCCGCCCGCGTGGCGGGCAAGCCCATGCCCCAGGCCGCGCCCCAGCAGGCCGACGTCAGCCCCAGTTTCGTCCTCACCCAGTTCGTCGAGTTCCCCTCCCGCGACGGCTTTCAGATCAGCCTCGACATGACCGTCGAGTTCGAGCTGATGGCCAAAGACCTCTCCCGCATCTACCGCGACTACGGCGACCTGACCCTCGTGGTGGACAACATCATCATGCCGCAGATTCTCTCGATCTCCAGGCTGAAAGGCTCGGCCTTCCGCGCGGTGGACTTCATCGTCGGTGAAGGACGTGAAAAGTTCCAGACCGACCTGACCGAAGCGCTCAAGGCCACGCTGGCGGGCAAGAAGATCGTGATCCACAACGCGCTGATCCGCCACGTCAACGTGCCCGATCAGATTCTCTCGCCCATTCAGGCCGCCAGCGCCGCCCGCGAGCAGGACCTGACCAACAAGGAACGGCAGAACACCGCCCGCAAGCAGGCCGAACTGAACACCGAGCAGAGCATGATCGATCAGAGCCGGGAAACGGTGATGCAGGAGACGTCGAAGCTGAAGGCGGAAATCCAGGCCGAGCAGGAGAAGCAGGTCGCGGAAATCCAGGCCGAGACGCTCAAGCAGGTGGCCCAGATCGAACAGGAAATCGCGGCGACGAAGGCGGAAAAGGCCCGCACGCTGGGCAAGGCCGACGCCGACGTGGTGACCATGGTCGAAGGCGAACGCGCCAAGGGCTTTGAACTCAAAGTCCAGGCCTTCGGCGACCCCGCGGCCTACGGCCTGTGGGAAATGGCCAAGAAACTCAATCCCAGCATGAAGGTCAACATCATCCACGCCGGCGAAGGCACGCTCTGGACCGACCTCGACAACGCCACCACCGGCAACCTCGGCGGCGCGGCGATCCTCAAAAACCCCGACAAATCCGGCGACAAAGCAAAGTAACCCGGCTGATCCAGCAAAGACATTTTCACCACCACGGCACGACGACACGACGGCCAACACGGTTTTTCCCCCGGAAGCCGGACGATAAACGGACAACTCGTCGTGCCCTTGCGCCGTGGTGCCGTGGTGGTGAAAACGGATTGCTTCTTCAACCCAGCTTCACCGCCATCACTTCGCGCGAAAACACGCGGGTCGTATTGATGGACGACTGATCGCCATGACCGCGGCGTAGCGGCTTCCTTCCCACGTCGGGGTCTTCATACAGTTGGGTTGGATATGCACCCCAGCCGAGGCGATCATCACCATAGGGTCGGTCTTGTCACAATTGCCCCGCGAGGCGGCCCGGTGGCGAGTGCGGGAGAAGTCTTCGTGGAAACACGGTACTGCCGTCTCGCCGCCGATGCGGACATAGTGTTGCCGTGACGCCGGGCTACTCGATTGGCCCTTTACGTCTTTCCAGTCGTGGTCGATTTCATTTGTCCATGGCTGATCAGGTTTACGACGTTTTCGCGGCCGAGCGCGTTCATCGCGGCGGCGCCACGGATAGCCGTTCGACAAGATGATTTTTCATGATTTGATGTGGTGGAACGCCCGGGCCGTTGATCTGCTGGAAAAGCAGATCGACCGCCAGTTCGCCGCTCTGCTCGACGTTGTGGGACATGGTCGTCAAGGGCGGCGTCATGTAGTCGACGTATTCGATGTCGTCGCCGTGCCCGACGACGGAATAATCGCGGGGAACCTCATGACCCAGTTGCTTGAGACAGCGGATCAGTTCCAGGGCGATGGAATCGCCGAAGCAGGCGAAGGCGGTGATGTCGGGATGCGTCAGGAGATATTGCCGGAGTTGATCGAGTTCCCGGCCATCGCGGAATCGGAGAATGCGCGACGCCAGCGGTGAGTCGTGCAAATCCGGAACATGCTTTCCCGCCAGGGCGTCGATGAACCCTTGCTCCTTGGAATGGGCGACGAGATTGGGTATGTCGTACGCCAACCCCGCCAGACCGATGTGCCTGTGGCCGAATCGGCGAAGATGATCCACCGCCAACTTCAGGCCATTGTAGTCGTCGGCATATATGCTGCAGACGTCGGTTTCGACGAATCGCCCCATCAGAACCAGGGGCACATGCGCCTTGCGTATCTGGGCAATGGAGGCCTGATGCCACAAGGCGTTGCGGACCGTCATCAGGACGCCGCGAGCCCGGTACTTCAGCAGAAGGCCAATGGCGTCGGCGTTGTCGGAACCCGCGTCTCCTGGCGCGGTCAGCAGAGGGATGTAGCCTCGCCGGCGGATGCTGCGTTCCAGTGATTCGACGAGCGTGGAATGATACTTGCCGCGGAAGGTGTGGAGGTAGACGCCGATGATAGGGCTGCCGCCTTCGGCCAACGTACGGGCAAAAGGATTGGCCACATAGCCCAACTCTTCCGCCATGGCCAAGACGCGCTGTCGGGTCTTTTCGGAGATGTCCGCGTCGCCGCGCAGAGCCTTGCTGACGGTGATTTGCGCCAGACCGAGTCGACGACCGATTTCCGCTTGGGTCACTTTCGCCACGGGAACAACTCTCTTGCGACACTGATCTGACCGCGTTGTCTCGACATGATACGTCAATCGAGACCCGAACCTGAATCAACGATGCGCCTCCGCGAAACCCGCGGCATGATATTGTCCGTGCTTTTTGAAATATCACCATTGACAAGCGAATGCCGGCTGGTTACTGTTACGTAACAGATCATGGCCGCACAAGGGTACCATCATGAAACGCAACCGGACGGCAAGTGAAGCGTTCACGTTGATCGAATTGCTCGTCGTGATGGCGATTGTTGCGTTGCTTATCAGCATTCTGCTGCCGGCGTTGAGGCAGGCCAGGGAGGTGAGCAAACAGATGGCATGCTCGGCCAATCTGAGGCAGATCGGGCAGGTGTACGCCCAGTACGCCGCCGAGAATCGTGAATATGCGATGCCGGGGGCCACGAGTTCACCGAGCGATATCTGGACGAACATGGTGTATCGCGCCATTCGGGCCGTGCCGACTAACGCGGCGGTCAACACCGTGGAGAACTCCCATCTGCTCGGAACCGGGCTGACCTACTGCCCGGCGTCGCAGTGGAACATGAACAGTTTGAACTACTTCACGAGCTACACCTATAGCGTCTACGCCATGCCGGTGGTGAATTGGGCGACGCTGGCGGGGAGCCGGAAGATCACGGCATTCATTCATCCGACCAGGATGCAGGTGATGGCGGATGGTCGTGACCCCGTGGCGGCGGGGTTTTACACCTCCCAGTTCGGCAGCGGTGACGATTACATGCCAATGACGTCGCCCTGGTATCGCATGGCGGGTGTCCACGGCGGAACGTCGTCGGATTTTGGCCGTGTGAACATCCTCTTCGTCGACGGCCACGTGAAAGCGTTGAGTTACGATCACAACCTGAACGTGACCAATACCGGTTCCGTTGAAGGCTTTCTGCTCAACGAGTAGGCCGTCTTGGTCAGGAGACATCAAGCCATGCGCATGTGGTGCGAACGTGATGGGTTGCTGGTGGTCATGGCGATCATGTCAGCCATGCTGCTCGGCGTGACGGCTAGGGCCGAGGCGCCCAGGGAAGGACTGACGTTTTACGCCGGTTTTGACCAGGGGCTTGACGCCGACGTGGCGACGGGCGGCGGCAAGGCCATGGTGCAGGGCCGGATGACGCGCTATGTGTCGAGTTCGGGCAAGAGCGGCGGGGCCGCGTGCGTCAACGCGGCGGATCGGGAACTCAAATACGCGCTGCCGGGCAACCTGACGTCCGGCCAAGGCACGGTGGCGATGTTCGTGTGCGTCGAGAAGGGATCTTTGACGGATCCCAACACCATCGTGTTCTTCGACGCCTTCAAGGACAAGAGCATGTTGGTGTTGTACAAGCACCATACCACGCCCAAACAGATTCAAATGGTGACCCAAACGCAAGTCAATACGCCCGGCAGCGTGGCCTGCCGCGTGAACGACGTCGATTGGTCCGCTGGGCAGTGGCATCACCTGGCGATGACTTGGGACGCCAACGAAATCGCGGTTTTCATCGACGGGCAGGAGGCGAAGGTTCTGCAATTGGACAAGCCGCTGACCGAACTGGGCGAGTATTTCTTCGTCGGCGGCAGCATGCACCGCTGGGGCCAGTTGCCCCAACAGGCCAACCTGCTCGTGGATGATCTGCGAATCTACAACCGCGTTCTGAGCGCCGAGGAAATCAAGTCCGTGGTGGACAACGCCGCGCGAACTGAATCCCGGGAATGATCGTCAGAACGAGGCTTGCAACACACAGGATGTTTCGTCCATCCTGGGGCACATGGCCCAGGACGGCGGTAAGTGCAACTTCGGATCGGAGACTGAACATGCGCGGTAATCCAATGCGAATGAAATGGGCATTCATGATGGCTGTGCTTGGCGTGCTCGGCGTCATCGCGGGCGCGGAAACCACGGATCAGAAGCCCGGCGCGGTTCCGGAGGAAGGATTGCTCTTCTACGCCAGCTTTGACCAGTCATTCCATGCCGACGTGGCCAGGGGAGAGGCCAAGGGTTTCGTCGAAGGCCGGACGTCGCGGTATCTCGTGGAAGGCATCCACGGCAAAGGCGCGCTGGTGGGCGGCGGCGACACGGAACTCAAATACAGTCTGCCGGGCAATCTCGACCCGGCCCAGGGAACCGTTTCACTCTACGCCTTTAGCCGGGATTTCGACCTCGGCGATTCCTTTTTTCACGTATTTTTCGAGGCGTTTGCCGCGAAGAACATGCTCGTGCTCTACAAATTTTTTTCCACGCCCAACAACCTGATGTTCGTCATCAAGCCGCAGGTCGATCAACCGGGACATTGCCAGGTCGGCAGCGGTCATCTCGACTGGCCCCGAGGGCTGTGGCGTCATCTGGCCATCACGTGGGACGCGCAGGCCATGACGCTCTACGTGGACGGCCAGAAACGCCCGAGCGTGAAGCTCGATGCGCCGCTGAGCGACTTGGGCCCGTATTTCTACGTCGGCGCCAGTTGTCATCGCTGGAACTACCGTCCCTTGTCGCCGGACACGGTGATCGACGAATTGCGCATTTACGACCGGCCTTTGAACGCGGCACAAATCGTGCAACTGGCTCGCCAATGGGTCACACCCGCGGCAACCCAATCCGCTAAGCAAGCCGAATCGCCGGCCGTGACGCGCAAAGCGATTCCCGCCTCGGCCTGGTGCGTGCAGAAGACCCGCAAGCCGCCGACCATCGACGGTCAACTGGCCGACGGCGAGTGGGATGACGCCACCACGCTTTCCGGCCTGATTTCCCTGGATTTCAAGCGTCTGAGCATGTATCAGGCCCGCTATTTCATAACCTACGACGACCAGAACCTCTACGTGGCTTTGGACAGTCCGGCCATGGAAGGCTTGCGCTTTGACCCCCGCCGAGCCGAAATACGCGACGACGGCGAAATCGCCCTCGGCGACGCGATGGAGGTTTATCTCGACCCCGGTCGAACCGGCAACACCGTCCAGGTGTTCCAGTTCCTCGGCAGCGCGACAGGCAGCCTCTATGATCGCCGAGGCAATGATCTGGCGTGGAACGGCCACTGGCGATTTGAAAATCACGTCCAAGACAACCACTGGACCGCCGAACTGGCGATCCCGTTTGCCGATCTGGGTCGGGAAACGCCCAAGCCAGGCGAAGTCTGGGGCGTCAACCTCTGTCGCAATTTCACCGGCGATATCCGCTGGACTTCCCTCGTTCCCACCAGCTACGGCCAGGCGGACCAGTTGATTCCCATCCGCTTTGAAACCGGCAGCATCGCCGTGCATTCGCCCCTGCTGCTGGGACTGAATCACGCGGACAAGGCATTTTCCTGGACGTTCCGCAACACCGGTCCATCCGGCAAATCGCTTCGCGTCTTTTCCCGGCTCTACGACACCGATGGCGTGGTCGTCAACCAGAAGGAAAACGAGCAACTGCTGATCGACGGGCAGGGGGAGCAGTCCCAGCGGTTTGATTTCAGCGATGTGGCGGCGCAGGTGCGATCCGGCGAGACGTACTGGCACGAGTTGGCGGTACAGGAAGGCCGGGCCGGCGGTGAGATATTTCAGGCAGTCACGCCGTTCAAGTATGTGGAATCCGGCGCGCAGTCGGCCAAGCTCACGCCGGAGCAATTGGCCGCCCAACGGGCCGATCTGGAAAAAACCTGGAAAAACAACCAGCTTGGCGTGGACCATCGCGTACCGCCGCCGTGGACGCCCGTTCAGGTCGACGGCGACCGGGTTCAGGTCTGGGGTCGAACGTACGACCTTGCCGCCGGGGGATTGCCCCAGACCATCACCACGCGCGATCGTTCCATCCTGGCTGGCCCCATAGCGCTGCGCATGCGGGGCGACAAGGATCGGCCGGCGATCAATCTCGCCTCGATGCCGACCCAACTGGTCAGCCGGGAAGACGACGCGATCGAAAGGTTGACTCAAGGCACACAAGGACCATGGGACGTAATCCTGCGTTGCCGCGTGGAATTCGACGGCATGATCCGCTATGACCTGACACTCGCCCCGAAGACTGCCGAAGCCACGCCTTTGAAACTCAGCGAGCTGGCGCTGGAGATTCCGTTGAGTCCTGACGTGGCGGTGTATACCCACTCGTTTCTGGAGAAATGGCAGAGCACCTTCTCCGGGCGGATACCCGAAGAAGGAATCCAATTGCCGTTTCGCCGCCAGATATGGATCGGCGACGAAGAGTTAGGGCTGGCATGGTTCGCGCCGTCGGCGCGGAACTGGAAAACGCAAGGGCCTGCGATCGTGGGCGTCCGCGAGAAGGACCGTTACATCCTTCGCATCGTCATGGTCGACCAGGACAAGACGCTGGACAAGCCGGCGACGTTCACCTTCGGCCTGATGGCCACGCCGGTCAAGCCTCGACCGCGGGATTGGCGCAAGTACCAGGACATGCGTCAGTCGCCGCATCCGATTCCCGGCGTTCGTCCGTGGATCTCCATCTGGCGGTTCGAGCCGGCGTTCTCCACGCCCATTCCCGCCCGGCCGGACTTCTTCGACAACAAGGTCCAGCAGTACGAGGCCGCGGGTAATCTTGTGCTCAACTACGCTTCGCCCAATTTCATGGGCAAAATCCCCTACGACGCCGACAAGGTCGCCGCGGGCGACTATCACCAGGACATCTACCTCGAAGGCGTGGACAACCTGTACCGGCTGTTTTATCCGCTCTGGTGCAGCATTCCGCAAAACGACAGGGGCAACCACGCCTCCGTCTGTCCCTGCAGCCAGTGGACCGATTTCCTGGTCTGGGCCATCGAGCAATTGCGGGCCAGGCACGGCATCGAGGGCGTCTACTTCGACAACTGCTTCGTCAACAGTTGTTCCAACGATCAGCATGGTTGCGGTTACTTCGACGATGCCGGAGTGCAGCAGGCGGAATATCCCATCTTCGCCCAGCGCGAACTGAAAAAGCGCATCTACAAGCTATTCAAACTGCAATCGCCGCCAAGGGAAACCTTGATCGTGGACCACACCAGCGCCTTGATCGACGCGCCGCTGCTGTCCTTCTGCGACATCGCGTACAACGGCGAACAGGTCCAGCTAGGTCCCACCGATGATTACTATGAATTCTTCAGCCCCGACAAGATCCGCACGGAATTCACGTTCAACCAGTGGGGCTACATACCGCTGATGATGTCGATGTTCAAGACCGACCTGGATCGCGTGCAGCAGTTGCCGCAGTCCACGGAACAGTTCCACGGCATCGCCCTGCTGCATGACATTCCCGTGACGCTGAACTGGTGCAATCACGATGCCGGCAATCGCTATTACCGGATGATGAAGGAATTTGGTCTGGTGGAATCGCAATTCACGCCGTACTGGCATCGGCCGGTGGCTTGCGACCGCGATGAGGTCAAGGTCAGCGTGTTCCAGCGTCCGGGCAAGGCACTGTTGATCGTGGGCAACCAGTCGCCCAGGCAGCAGAAGGTCATACTCACGCTGGACACCAAGACGCTGGGCTTGGCGAAACTGCCCGCCGCGGCGGAAGACCTGTATCACGGCGCGCTGTTTCTGATCCGTGACGGCCAGATGAGCGTGACCGTCGACCGCTACAACTTCCGCGCCCTGGAAGTTGCGGAATCAAACTGAATAGCCCGCCGATACAAACCAATACATAGACGAAGGACGTGCCATGCCGATTCATGTGAACGGACAAAAGCTGTGCATTCAGACGCCATTTGTGAAACGGGATGTGGATACGAGCGATGGCCCGTTTTCCTGTGATGTCTTCATTAAATCGCCTGACGACGCCTTCTGGAAACCCTGTCATCACCGCGGCGGATGGGGCCTGCCGTTTGAGGCGGCGATCCAGATCGACGGCAGGTGGCATGATGTGGGGCCCTTGCGGCAGCATTGCGCGTTGTGGGCGGATCGCAAAGGCTGCTTCGAGGTTGTATCGCTGAGCGTTCGTCCGGGCCGGTTGGGGGACATCGGCGAAATCCGCTGCCGGTCGCCCGAACTGGGTCTGGAAACGACGCTCCATTACGAGGCATCGGACGAACTGCCCATCTTCCGCAAATGGGTCACGGTGCGCAACATTGGCATACGTCCGGTGACGATCCAGAATGTCTGCGTGGAGATATTCTATTCAGTGCGGGTCGGCCGAAATCTGCATTTCCTCCACGATTTCCGCCAAGATACGCTGGGCCGGGAGCGACATTTCGCCGGCTACCATGATGTTCAGTTCCCCGGCTCGATCGATGTGGTCCTGGAACCGGGCGGCTCGGAGTTGGAGAGTTTCAACCACTATGCCGTGGCGACGCCCGAGGATCCGCAGGGACGGGCGGTCTGGATGGGCCGGTCGCTGAAGGCTCTGATTCCCTGGGCGCTGTCGTCGCAGGAGACCACATTCAAATTCAGCGGATTCTTGGCGGACAATCCCCAGTCGTCGATGGTGCAATGGACGCGGTTGCTGGACGACTGCCATGAAGCGGGCTTTGAGAAAATCGCTTTCTTCTACGATCAATTGTTCACCAACACCGGCGACTTCGCCCCCCGTCAGGACCTGTTTCCCCGTGGCGAAGCCGACCTGCGGGATCTGGTCAGGCTCATTCATCAGCGCGGCATGAAGGCGGCGGTCTATGCTTCCTATTCCATCGCCGTGCATGGCAGCGAAGTCCGTGAAAAGCACCTGGACTGGGAATGCTGCGACGAAACAGGCCGCACTTTCGACCCCGGCGCCTTCGGCAACATGTGTTTCCTCTCCGGCTGGGGCGACTACATGCTCGGGAAGTACGACTGGCTCTGCGGCCTGGGATTCGACGAAATGCTCATCGACGGCCCAACGGACATTCCCTGTCATCGCCCGGGCCATCGCCACACCGGCCTTGGCAACTACCACTACCACAACTGGCTCTGGGAAAAGCGACTGTTTCAAAGGCTCCGCGACCGCGGCGTCACCTGCACCGTGCCCCGCGACGTCAATTACCTGCTCATGGGATCGTGCGCCATGCCCGGCGGATATTGCGAGGAAGATTACTGCCATAGCCAGGGCCTGCAACTGCTGGCCAACTACCGGGCCGGGGTTTACAACGCCAGATCCCACAGCCCCGCATGGTGCGCCTGGGGACACATCGCCACCAGCGCGTATCACGGCCACTCCATCAACGCCGATGAGGCTCATCTCGTGAACTACGAACATGGCCTGGCGTCCCTCTTCGGTTACGGCAACTGCCGCTGCGTCGTGGGAAGCCAGCCTTTCTGGGGCGACAAGACCCGGGAGATTGTCTCGCGCTGGATCAACCTGCACCGCCAACATCGGCCGCTGTTCACCGGCGATTTCATCCGTCTGGCACCCCCGGATGGCCGGCATATGGAAGCGGTGCTCTTGACCAATCACGAAATCCGTCAGGCCATGCTGGTCCTGATCAATCCCTCGCCGCATACGCAGAACATCAGCCTCCTGCTGCCCCTGCACTACGCCGGGGCCGATGGGGCGACCTCTGTGACACAACGGGTGGACGCTGCCGTGACGGATTCCGGCTCTCCACGAGATGTCACCGACACACGGGGCAATCTGTTCGTGCAGTGGTCGCTGAAGGCCTATGAAGTCAAAACGGTTCTGTATCAACTGGCCGTCGCTGATCATCCTGACGACAACGCCGGGAAACCACAAATCCTGCAATTCGCCGGCACGTAACACAGTCCGCCGACAAGTCAGTGGATCAGCAACCGATCGCATCTGAGCGATGCCCAGGGCCATCGTCAGGTGGTGCGCAAGGGTCATGCTGAAGAGCGAACGGTGGTGACGGGGCTTGGGCCGCTGGCGGTGCGAATGCCTCACCCCCGGAAGTGGGTACAACCGCCGGCCCCCGAAAGCGAAGGAACGGCTTGCGTCGCTTCCACAACCTCTTGGTCAGCCAAATCGGCCGAAGAAGCCATGACACCTTCAGAAGCGTTGGCGTTGGCCTGGAGGTCGCGACGGGCCAGGCGTCAGGTTCGGGGGTTGATGCGGCCACGCGAGGAAACAATTTAGGGCTTTTCCCAACGTCAACCGGCATATCTGAATGGGTCCACTTGGCATGGATATTCTCCGTGTTCTGTCTGGCCGGAACCGCAAACGGATGGCCAAGGTGCTTGCCCTGCGCTTGCCTGGAACCCCCGCGCAGGCGTGCCCAAACCTGCACAACAGCCCGTCACGCTCCGAACGCCGGCGAGCATGTCACGAACGTCAAATCATGCGGAAAACCCCGTCTTCCCCGCAAGATTTGACGCGGCAGGCGTAAACCAACGACAATCATCACACCATCGGCCCGGTGGCGAAATGGCAAACGCTGCGGACTTAAAATCCGCTGGCCGGCATCGGCCTTGTGGGTTCGAGTCCCACCCGGGCTACTTGAACGGTTTCCCGCATCTCCATGCGTTGCGACGCGGATTCCCTGGCTTCCCCGCGTGATCCTCTTCCGCTACTTCACCATATGGATCGGCAGAAAACTGGCGGGATTGCGATATGTGCCGTCCGTCCAACTGGAGTGGGGCTTGTTGCCTCGGCGGGTGCGGTTGACGCCCAGTCGCCATGGCTCGCCTTCGTTCCGTGGCTGGCCGAAGGTGACGAACGGCAGCGTGATCTCGACGGTCCAGCCGTCCTGAGTCCGGAAGGTTACAGCCGACCACGCGCCATTCCAACTGTTGGGCGACTGCGTGCCGACGGCGTCGCAGGTCGCGCCGCTGGAGTTGACCGCCAGATGGAAGTACCGGCCCGCGCCGTCGGGATCGACAAACAGCTCCACGCAGTCGTCATCCCAGACCAGTGAATCATGCGTGGTGTGCGTGTTAGACAACGACGCCATGTCGCCGTCGCGGCACGTGACGCGCAGGTGCAAGGCCTGATCGGACCAGAGAGCCTGGACCGCCGTGGCGTCCACCGGCGGCTCGCCCGTCACCGTGAGAAACCGTTCCTGCACGACCGCGCGTTGCCAGATCGCGTCGGGCTTCTCGCCACCGACCGGCGGCTCACAAGCCACATGCGGTACTTCCAGACGGTTCGAACGCTTGGTTTTCTTCCACTGTCGAAAAACTTGTTCCCAGCGTCCCCAGACGCCGCGTTCCAGTTGAACCTGTTCGGCCATGCGAACGCCGGCCTGGCCCTTGAGATTGCTCAGCGACTGGTCCGCTTCATCGAACAGTTTCCGCACACGCCGGCACAACTCGTCCGACATGAAGCCATCGCAGGATGACGCAGGTTCATGCAGGAAGTAGGTCAGATGATTGGGCGAAGCGAGCCAGGCGTCCTCCACCAGCCTGTAGTACGCCAGCATGGACGGGCCGGCGGGACCGAAGATGCGCGTCGTCCAGTCCAGGAGAATGTCGTCGACGTTCTGATCCGGATCGACCAGCAGCTTCGCGCCGACGTAAAGCGACAGGCGGTTCTGCGTCCACGGCCTGTCCTGGGGCTGCGAGCCGGGATTGTAGGCATAGATCGGGCATTGCGTGCCGAAGTGCTGGATGCCCAGACGTCGGTAGGCGCGAAGCTGATCCGCCATCATCCGCACATTGGGAATCATGACGCCGCTGGCGCCTTCCGCGCCGACCAGCGCGTCGTATTCGTAGCCGTAGATGGCCATCGGTTGACCGAGCGCCAACCATTTTTTCAGTTGGCCCAGGTAATCGACGTTGGCCTTGCAGTCGCTTTCCAGCGGGTGCTTGTAGCAGCGGTTGTAGGCGCAGTAATGGACAACCATGCCCGGCGTGGGCTTCACGACGGCGGGCACATCCATGTATTCCTGGTAGGCCAGCGTGGAGAACTTCGCATGGGGATAGTCGCGTCGAACTTCCTGAATCAGCCCGTCGAGGAACTTGAAGTACCGGCCCGAAGCATCGTCCGCCAGCGCCAGACATTCCTCGCACTGACATCGCTGCGTTTCGTCCGGCAGATAGACGTGCAACTCCTCGACTTCGGGATAGTCGCGCATCCAGCTCCTGAGCATCTCCAGCAGCATTTCCCTGGCCGGCGGACAGGACCAGCAGATCGACCAGCCGCGATGCCGTTTGCCCGCCGCCAGCATGAAGTATTCCGGATGAGCCGCGAAATACCGGTCAGGATCGAGACCCAGGCAATGTCCACTGACGATGGGTTTGATGCCCATGGCGATGGAATCGGCGTAACGCTGCTGATTGATCTGACGGTCGGCATACGACCAGGCCCACAGGTTGCGGGCAAGTCGCAACCGGTTGCGCGCGTGCCACAGTTCGGTTTGCGGATCGCTGCCGTAGGTCAGTTTGTAGCCGCTCTGCGGGAAGGCGGGCTTGCGGTTCAACGACGCCCGGCCGATGTGGATGCTGTCCATGCGGGGCAGATACGTTCCGGATTCGCCGGGCCAGTACCATCGTACGCCAAGGTCATTTTCCAGAAAGGCGAAGCAGGCGAACATCGCGCCCACGGGCTTGTTGCCGCAGAGATACAGGCGGTCGCCTTCGCGCAGGATGACGATCTGCTCATCCGACACGCCGTCCAATCCCAGCCGGCCGGCGACGTCGGCCACCATCGCGTGGGTCCGCGGCGTTCCGAGGATGATCTGAGGGCCGGCAGCGGGCGAGTCGGGCAGACGAGTCACGGGCAGCGTCGCGCCGGTGATCGACCGGATGATCTCGACCAGTTGACCGGCGGCGGTGATTTCGGTCGAGCCGGCAGTCTGACCCAGCATGATGGTCGCGCGTGGCTGGCCCTGTTCCACCAGCGTCAGCGGCACGGGTTCAGCCAGAACCCGTCCCGACGCCGCCGCGACCGCCAACCACGACAACAGGCACATCCAACAACGGTAGGAACCGCGCATCCAGTTTCCTTTCATGCGAACACAAGTTCATCGTTCAGGTCATCGCCCGTCAAAAGGGCGCGGGCAAACCATCCAAGGCCCGGGCCGTCAAGGCCTCAGCTTCCCCGGCGATGTTGCTCAGCGATTGTTCCGCTTCGCCGATGGTCATTTCAGGGAACGTGCAAAGCACCAGGCGCGTGGAGCGGACTTGCGGCCCGGCGACGAGGGTCAGGCGGATGTAGTAATTGAGATAGATTTCCGCCCGTGCGGATTGGATGTCACGGCGGTCGAAGACGATGCCCGCCTGCCCGGCCGCGGGTTCCCTGGCGTGATCGGTCAGCAGGCACCAGCGGCGATCCTTGCCCAGGTCGAGGCGATACACAATCGTTTCGTTCTCGCAACTGAGGATGTCGCGCGAGGCAGGATCATCCGGCTTGGGGGCTTCCTTGTGGTTGCGCAGCTCCAGGCCATCCAGATGAATGCAACGGTCGAGCGGTGCCGCATGGCCGCAGGGATAAGCCCAAAGCTCCAGTTCCATAGGCACGCCTGGGCTGGTGCGATGGGCTTCAACAAAGAGCAGGGAACGTCCCGGCAGCGCGGCGGTGCGGATGGCGGCCTTGCCGGTCGGCGATTCGGCAATCAGGTCAAATGCCACCCGCTCGCCCTTGGACGCCAGCACGCGATGCGTCGCCGGCTGCGCGCCGAAACTGAACGGCTTCGATCCCGCCACGGACCAGCGCAGGTTCACCGCGCTTTCCCAGAACCAGCAGTTGCCCGGCCGATGAATGGCGTATCCGCTGTAGGTCTGCTGATAAGGCGAGGTCGGCCCGCGATCGGTCGGGGAAAAGAAGTAAATCCGTTGCTTCGCGTTGCCCGTGTCGATGTCGAAGTTGGCGAACCGGCCAGGAAGGCCGGACTCGACGCCCGACCCCTCGCCGGTCTGCACATCCAGCTTCGCCTGCGGGTCGCCGGCCTGAACTCCAACTCCGGTCACCACAAGCCATGCCAGCGGCAACACGGCGAAACGGCAATACGTCATCCTGCACATATGCAAGCTCCAGATGGACAGCCGCGTATCCAACCCATAAGCGATAGGAGGCAAGCGATCAGGGTACGACAAGATATTCATACAGGAATGTGGGGTTCCAGTCGCGGAAGAGTACGGGTTTGGCGTGGCCGTCGCCGTAGAGGAAATTCGCGGCATCGCTCATATGCCGCCACCGAACCGTACTGAAGGCGGCATAATGCGACCATGACGGCGCACCGGTGGTGTCGCCGAAATACGGCTTGGAGGGATAGTTCTCCAGACGCACCCAGTCCGACACGATGCCGGCCCACGTGTACGGCGTCGTGCCGTTGAAGCTCGTGGCGCCCAGGCACAAACTCATGCTGTAATCGGCGTGATATGAATCCTCATTGTGAGGTGAAGCCGTGGGACAGAACAGGAAATGCCCGTAATCCGTGAGGGTATTCACATACCATGACCCGGAAGGAAACGCGGGGATATAGCCCTTCGAGATCATGATGCCGTTCCAGCCGTTGTACTTCCATGCATCCCATCCCGTGGCGGAAGGCAATCGCCATTCGCTCGGCGGCAGCACGCCCTTGTAGTCGCCGGCATAGGTCTGGAAAAACAATCCCATCTGACGCTGATTGCTCAGGCACTGGACGGACTGCGACGCCATTTTCGCCTTCTGCAGCGCCGGCAGGAGGATGGCGATCAGCATCGCAATGATGGAAATCACGACGAGAAGCTCGATGAGCGTGAAGGCCCGGACCCGGCGACCGAACATGGTGCGTGCGACCTGCGACATGGGAAAGGCTCCTGATGCCAGTTGTGGTTCATGCGACATGGGCGTTTACCTGTTGACGGCTCCCGTGGATTGACGGATGACCAGTTGCGGGGGAATCAGCATCCGGCAGGAATCATCCATCGGCTGGCTGTCCATCTGATGCTGCAGCATGGCGAACGCGATGCGGCTCTGTTCGAGATAGTTCTGGTTCGCCGTGGTCAGCGTGGGTGAAACCAACGAAGCCAGGGGGAAGTCGTCGTATCCGGTGATGGAGATGTCCCGCGGCACGCGCAGCCCCCTGGCCATGATCGCGTGCAGGCCGACCAGGGCCATTTCGTCGTTGGTGTACATGATGGCGGTGGGCCGGTCGGGGCCGTCGAGCACGCGACCGGTGAACCGGGCGACGGACTCCCGGTCAACCAGCTCATCCTTGAGCATCCAGGAATCCACCACCGGCAGATCAGCCTCGTGCATCGCCTTCGTGAAACCGTTCCAGTCCGAATGCGGGTTGGATGCGTGATACTTGAACTGACCAATGGCAAACGCGATGCGCCGATGTCCCAGCTCGATCAGATGACACGCCAGGTCGTACTTGCCCTGCCCGGTATCCAGCAGCACGCGGGGCAGGTCATGCTCCGAAAAATCGCCGGAGAGCATGACCAGAGGAAAGCCCCGGTCGTGAAGTCTGGTGTAACAGGACAAATCCGACGTGGAGGGATTGAGCACCACCAGTCCATCCACGCGATGAGCCAGCAGGTCTTCAATGACATCCTGTTCCTGCTGCGTGCAGTGGCTTTCAAACGTGGAGAACAGGATGCGGTAGTTGTTCTCGCTGAAGACCTGGGAGAGCGCGGTCAGACGATCCAGCGTGGAAGAAGTTCTCGCCACATGTCCAGCCACACCAACAATTTGTGTTCGTCCAGACTTGATCGCCAAAGCCGCCCGGTGCTGCGTGTATCCCATCTTCTGGGCCGCCTTGCGGATCCGGTTCCGCGTCGCCTCGCTGAGCTGTTTGCGGATGTCAGGATCATCGCTGAGGGCGAAACCCACCGCCTGCCGGGAGACGCCGAGCTTACGGGCGATCTGTTTCTGTGTGGCGTAGATCATGATGACTAGCCCATGCTAGTTTCCTGCTAGCACGAGCTATTTTATCGAATAACCCGCCGGATGCAAGCGGAAATTGTCGCGCTTGCCACGGTCCGCCCCGCACGCCCTGTCGCACGTCCCGCACCGCCTGGGCGTCCATACCGACATCGCCACTCGCATCGCCACACTGTGTTGTCATCGATGCCCAGGCTTACCGCGTCATTTGCCTCGGTAGATGTCCCGGCGATGGGCGATCCGCACCACCAGCACGAGCAAACGATGATCCTCGATCCGGTACACCACACGGTAATCGCCCACGCGGATGCGCCACAAATCATCTGCACCCGTCAATTTGCGGACGCCCGCCGGTCGGGGGTTGTCCTGAAGGCCGTCAATGGCGTCACGGATGCGCCGCTGGATGCCGCGATCCAGCCGGGTAAACGCACGTGCCGCCGACGGGGCCAGTTCGATCCGGTAGGACATGACTCACCGTCCCGCCATGGCTTTCACCTTGTCCCACGACACCGGCTTCACGCCCTTTCGCTTCATTTCCGAAAGGGCGCGACGGGCCGCCTTGACGTCCTCCTGATCTTCGATCGCTTCCAGCAATTCCAGATCTTCCACCGACACGATCGCCACCACGCCCTTGCCGTGCCGTTCCAGAACCACCCGCTCGCCGCCGTACGCCACGCCGTTGATGATGTCCGCCATCCGGCTGCGGGCTTCGACAATGCTGACGTTGTTCATAGCATAATATCCTTTATGGAAAGGATGTACATAATGATGATTATCGTCATCCCAAGCCCCCGTGTCCAGCCTGAAACATGGGAAAAGCAAGGCGGGTCAGGGCAATCGCCGGTGAATCACGTGGCGGACGCGGGGAAATGACGAAGGTCCAAAACCGAAGGACGAAAAAACCGCATTGTTCCAGCCGCGGGCAAACGGCCCGCGCGTCCGGTCATTCGTCATACCGGCTTGGTCATTCGGTCATTGGGGTCTGGATCACGCTTGCCTGGCGCTGGAAAGACCATCGGCATGAAGCTTCAGCCCCGCTGCCGCGGCCTGCTGCTGGAACTGCTCCCACGTCCATCGCTCGTGGCGCAGCTTATGATGCAGCGCGTAGGCGGCGCGGCTCACCGGACGGCGCAACGTCCACTGCCGGAAGATCGCCGTCAGACCCATCCATGAGCCGCAGAGCATCAGCCACAGCCGGCCGGTGCGCAGGCCGTACCATGCGCCGCCGATCACCGTGCTAGGCAGGTCGATCAGCAACCTCGGCCACGGCGCGTTGTGCCAGACGAACAGCACGTCATTACGCCGGCCGTAGAGGCTCATGCGCGTCGTGTCGCGTTTGGGCGATTCATGGTGATGGATCGGGTCGGCCTTGCCGAGTCGGATCACGTAGCCGGCGTCGAGCAGGCGCAGGGCGTAGTCGCGTTCCTCGCCCTGATGGAAGAGGGCTT
>JADLAP010000339.1 GCA_020848195.1 Phycisphaeraceae bacterium | reverse complement strand
GAACACTTTACTGGGAAGCAGCCGGCAACGGATACGGAACAACAACAACACCCACCTTCAATGCAGGAGGAGCAGCTTATTTAGCCGTGAATGGAGGAAATGTGGGGATTGGAACAACGGCACCTGTTACCAATGCACGTTTGGCTGTCAAAGACGGACATATTCAGTCTCAACAAACCACAGCTCCCACAATAGTTAACGGTGCAGCCTCCTTCGGTGCAATTTTGGGACCCGGAAACGCAACCGATGTGGCCGGTCAACTGACTGTTTCAACAAATGGAGCAAACGGAATTGGAGCCACTATCACGTTCAATAAAACCTATACCACAGCGCCAATCGTACTCTTAACGGCCCAAAATGTTGCCGCTGCTACCGACATGGCCAAAGTTTACGTTACTTCAACCACCACTACTTTTGTCGTGCGTTATACAGGATTTCCAGCCTCAAACGATAAGACCTATAACTACGTAGTAATCGAAACCCAATAGAATATGAGATACAGATATCTATATCTTAGTATGGCCATTTTTCTGTTGCAGGGAAATATTTTTTCTCAAAATATCGCTATCAACACCACCGGAAATCCTGCCGATCCAACCCGTCTATTGGAAGTGACTCAAACCAGCACCGCTGCAAACTTGGTGGCTATTTATGCCATTCACAACGGGGCCACAGGGGCAGGATTAACAGGATACGGACTGCAGGCCATAAAAACCGGTGGAGCCGGGACCAACATTGCAGGTTATTTCAGTTCAACCGGGTCTACCGGTGCAAATTATTCCATCATCATACCCAGTGGCGGAGGCAATATGGGGATCGGAACCCTTACTCCTACCGCCCAACTCCATATTCACAACACAGGCGCAGATGCCACTTTACGCGTATTGCGAAATGCCGGAAGTGATTTTTATGTGACCAGTCAGACTGCAAATACGGTTGTGGGCACCGCAAGCGCTACCGACCTGGACATTCGCACCAACAATACTCCGGGCAGGATCTTTGTTCAGTCGGGCGGTAATGTAGGGGTAGGCACCATCACTCCCTCCGACAAAATGCATATTTACGGAACGAGTACTGGAACCAGGGTAGAAGATGCCTCAGTGGCCGGCAATTCTATTCTGATTCAGGCACACTCTACGCTGGGGCCCCTGATCACAGCTCATACAAACAGTTCCGGACAATCAACCTACAATGGGGTTTCTCATCAGATCGAAATTGGCATCACAGCCCTCATATTTAAAACCTCGCCTGCCACTGCCATTGGAGGAGCAAGAACTTTTACAGAAAATATGCGCATGGACAATAACGGAAACCTCGGAATTGGGACCAATGCCCCTGCCTATCCCCTGGATGTGGTCGGACAAATCCGTTCTTCCGGAACAGGATTCGGAGGAGGTATATTTTTACGGAATACTACAGCTGTAACCGGTGGAACCTACTCCATCTACTCGAACAATAGCGGGCAGTTTGTGATCGGGGATGAAGTATTGAGCGTTTCAAAATTCGGTATGAGTGCCGGACTTACAGGAAATGCATACATCACCAATATCGGGAATTTTGGAATTGGAACTGCAGGTCCGGGAGACAAACTTGAAGTGAATGGTGGCAATATCAAGATCACGAACGGCTCAGCCTACAATGGCATGCTTTATTCCGGAGATGCAAACTGGGGATTTAAGATCCAGCGCACAGCAGCTACTGACGACTACAACGTAAGAATGTCGTATTGGCCTGCTTCCGGCTCAAGAAGAGCGGGAATATATAATGCCAACGCATCTACCTGGGTGCTTTATGCCGATCACAATACAACACCTAATATTATTATGAACAATATCAGTTCGGTGGGAATTGGCACCTCCAATCCCGATCAGGCAGTAGCCTTAGATGTTCAATCGAACAAACGTATTCTCGCTCTTCTCGGCAATACCACTGTAGTAACAGCAACGGACGGTGCAAGTCAGGCCGGACTTTCTGTTCAGGCTATTTTTTCACCGTCCGCCAATACTTCCAATGTTGGATTTGTGAATGTACTGCCTCAACTTGCTCCTGCAGCAGGCATCACCGTAACCAATGCATACGGTATTAAGATTGGGGCATTACAGAGCGGAGCAGGCACCGTCACAAACGGATATGGAGTGTATGTCGACATGCTTAATTACCCTTTCGGAACCAACAGGTACGCTGGCGTATTTCTTGGAGGGAATGTAGGAATCGGGACTGCAACCCCTGCCTATGCTTTGGATGTTTCGGGAACCACAAGCACCT
>JADLAP010000338.1 GCA_020848195.1 Phycisphaeraceae bacterium | reverse complement strand
CATTTTTTTTGGAATTCTGCATCACCTACGGCCAATACTTCATCAATAATAAGTATTTCTGGTTCGAGAAAGGCGGCAACTGCAAATGCCAGACGTAATTGCATTCCGCTGGAATAATGTTTGAGAGGGGTATCGAGAAATTTTTCAACCCCGCTGAAATCAACTATCTCATCAAATTTTTTAATTATCTCATTCCTTTTCATTCCCAAAATAGATCCGTTCAGAAAAATATTTTCTCGGCCCGATAGTTCTGCATGGAATCCAGTACCAACTTCCAGTAAACTGGCAATCCTGCCTCTGGAAATTATTTTTCCGGAGGTAGGGGGAGTTATCCTGGATAAAATCTTTAAAAGGGTGGATTTGCCCGCCCCATTCTTTCCAATGATCCCTATGGATTCTCCTGGCATTACGTTGAATGAAATATCTTTTAACGCCCAGAATTCTTCTTTGGTTGTTTCGGTTGACCTGAATATGGAGCCCAACGAACCGCTCAGGGTCCTGTATTTTTCAGCCTGATGCAGAATGCGGAATTTTTTGAATATATTTTGTATTTCGAGGATCGGCTTCAACTGCTTGATTTTGAGTTATAGGAGATTTTTATGCGAGATCGGCAAAATAATATTCTGTTTTTCTGAAATAAAATAAACCAAGTAAGAAAAGAAAGAAGGATACCCCCAGGCTCAGTCCAAGTAAGGTAAGGGAAACCTCAGTCCCGTTAATGGAAGAGCGCAAAAGCATGATGGCGCCTGTCATGGGGTTCAGGGATATGATCCACTGGGCCCAATTGTATTTGAGTATGGATAGAGGGTAGATCACCGGGGTAAGGAAGAGGAGCAGTTGGATCAGAAACGGGATCACATACCGGAAATCCCGGTATTTTACATTGAGCGCTGCCAGCAGGCTGCCGGCCCCAAAGGTGGTGAGTACTGTAATAAGGAGGCTTACCGGGAATGTGTAAAGGATACTCCAGCTCACGTGCTGACCATAGTAAATCAGTATTCCTATGTAAACCACAAAGGCTATGCAAAAATCAAAAAGGGCAACGAGGATAGAGGAGATGGGAATGATCAGGCGGGGGAAATAGATCTTTTTGATGATGGAAGCATTGCTCACCATGCTGTTGGAGGCATTGGACATGCCGGAGGAAAATACGGTCCAAAGGAGCAGGCCGGAGAAAACAAAAACAGGGTAGGGGGTGTTATCCGAAGGCACCCCGATGCCTTGCCCGAAGAAAAGAGAAAAAACGATCATCATCAATAGGGGCTGAAGCACGGCCCAGGCAATGCCTAATATGGTTTGTTTGTATTTTACTTTAATATCCCTCCAGGTAAAAAAGTAGAACAACTCACGGAAATCCCATAATTCCTTTAAACCCAATGTTAGCTTACCTACAGGCT
>JADLAP010000118.1 GCA_020848195.1 Phycisphaeraceae bacterium | reverse complement strand
AGGCCCGCCCGGCTCGTTGGACGCCCATCGGGACGGGCGGGCCTGCGGCCGCGCCGCTAACCGTGGCGATACGTGCGTCGCCCGTCATTCGTCAGTGCAGATATTCCTGGAACATCGGCGTCGACAGGTAACGCTCGCCGAAGCTCGCGCCGATGGTGACGATCACCATCCCTTTGTACTGCGGCTTGGCGGCCAGTCGCGCCGCGGCGGTGACGTTCGCGCCGGTGCTGATGCCGACGAACAGGCCTTCCTCCTTCGCCAGCTTGCGAGCCATGGCGAAGGCTTCGTCGTTGGAGACGGTTTCGACGCCGTCGACGAGGGCCATGTCGAGATTCTTGGGGACAAAGCCCGCGCCGATGCCCTGAATTTTGTGCGGGCCGGGCTTCACGGGCTGACCGCTGCGAGTCTGCGTGATGACCGGCGAATCGACCGGCTCGACGGCGATGCACTTGAC
Source organism: Phycisphaeraceae bacterium (assembly GCA_020848195.1). Classification (GTDB taxonomy): domain Bacteria; phylum Planctomycetota; class Phycisphaerae; order Phycisphaerales; family Phycisphaeraceae; genus JADLAP01. The sequence goes on along the minus strand of JADLAP010000118.1, from coordinate 4,207 downwards.
GGAAGGCCTGCGCTTCTTGAGGAACCGTCCGGCTCCACTGATCGTGCCGCCGGTGCCGACGCCGGCGACGAGCAGGTCCACGTGGCCCGCGGTGTCGTTCCAGATTTCCGGGCCGGTGGTGGCTTCGTGAATGGCGGGGTTGGCGGGATTCTCAAATTGCTGGGGCATCCAGGCGTTTTCGCTGGTGGCCACCAGCTTGGCGGCTTCCTCGATCGCGCCCTTCATGCCTGCCGCGGCCGGGGTCAGCACGAGGTTCGCCCCCAGCGCCCGCAGCAGTGCCCGGCGGTCCATGCTCATCGACTCCGGCATCGTCAGTGTGAGACGATATCCCCTCGCCGCGCACACGAACGCCAGCGCGATCCCCGTGTTGCCGCTGGTCGGCTCGATGATGTGCGTGCTCGTGTTGAGCACGCCGGCGCGCTCGGCCTCCTCGAGCATCGCCCGGCCGATGCGGTCTTTCACGCTGGCCATCGGATTGAAGAATTCGCACTTGAGATACACCGTCGCTCCGCCGTCCGGCACGACGCGGTTGAGCTTCACCAGCGGCGTGTCGAACACGGTGTCCACGATGTTCGCATGAGCGTGGCCGTGACCTTTTCCGTGCGTGTCGGCTTCCATGTGCATCACGATTCTCCGTAGCTGGAACCTTTGGTAATGATGAGCCGGGTAATCGTAATCCACATACCCGGACGGGACAATCCTGCGGCCAACGCAATTGCGTCAAATCCTGCTTACTTGTGTAAGTTGCGAAATTCAAGCATCCTTCTTATCGTTAACCCCCTTGTTTGTCCGGATTCATTCATTGGATTAACGGGATTTTTCCAGCCATGACCTTTACGCCCACCGAACAAAAGTACCTGGACCAGGTTCAAGCGACGCAGACCAAGCGGATGAAATGGTGGCATGACGCTCGGTTCGGCATGTTCGTGCACTGGGGACTGTACTCCCAGCTTGGCCGGCATGAGTGGGTGATGAACCGGGAGCGGATTGCGGCGTCGGAATACGAACCGCTGGCCAGCACATGGAAGCCCAAGCCCCGTGCCGCGCGGCAATGGGTCAAACTCGCCCGCGACGCCGGCATGAAGTACATGGTGCTGACGACGAAGCATCACGAAGGCTTTCTGCTCTGGGATTCAAAACAGAGCGACTACAACGCGGTCAAGACGGGGCCTGGCCGCGACCTGGTGCGGGAATATGTGGAAGCCTGCCGCGAGTTCGGCCTGAAAGTCGGCTTCTACCACTCGCTGATGGACTGGCATCACCCCGACGGCCACCGCTGCGCCAAGGACGAGGCGGCTCGCGTGCGGTTCACGCAGTACACCCAGGCGTGCCTGCGCGAGCTGATGACGAACTACGGCAAGATCGACATCCTGTGGTACGACGTGTCCTGGCCTCTGACATCTCCGCAGGCGTGGGACAGCATCAACATGAACGCGATGGTGCGGAAGCTGCAGCCGCACATTCTCATCAATGATCGTGCGCAGATACCGGAGGATTTCAGCACGCCGGAGGAGCACATCACCGCGGCGGCTCCAGGCCGGGCGTGGGAAGCGTGCATGACATTCAACGGCGCGTGGGGATATGTGCCTACGCCGTCGGAGGATTGGCACTCGGCACGCAAGGTACTCGACATGTTGCGCGTCTGCACAGCCGGGGGCGGCAACCTGCTGATCAACGTCGGCCCCAAGCCCGACGGTACGCTGCCCGACGAAGCGGTGGATCGCCTGACGAAAGTCGGCAAGTGGATGAAAACCTACGGCGACGTGGTATACGGAAAAACCGATCCCGTTCCGGCTCTGAGTTCGCCGGCGGGCAACTGGACCCGCAAGGGCGACACCTACTACTTCTGGTGTTCCCGCTGGCCGGGCAAACGGCTGACCTTCGGCGGCCTGTTCGGCAAGCTGGTTTCCGCCACGCTGCTGCCGGGCGGCAAAAAGCTGACCGTCACCCAGACGCCGGATCGCACCATCATCAGCGGCCTGCCGGACCAATGTCCCGACAAAGTCACGCAGGTCGGCATGATCGCCCTGAAATTCAAGGGCCACATTCGTCAAGTCCTCGGCAATGGCTGCGAGTTGCCGGAAGGTTTTCCCGTGGTGCTGTTCACCGAACTCGCCTCGCCGCCGGTCAACACATGGTCGATGACGTCGCCCATGCCGCGAAACGGATCGGACATCGCCGAGATGCCTTGCGCGAGCCTGAACGATGCTTCCCTGAAATGGTCCTCCGTCAGCGCTACGACGGAAGATGGTCTGGTGCTCATCCACGACCGCTATCCCGACACCGACGGCATGGTCTATCTGGCCAACCGGTTCAAGGTCGACAAGGCGGGCGCATGGAAGCTGCATCTGGGCCACGACGGCGGCGCGAAGGCGTTCGTCGACGGCAAGGCGGTGCTGTGCACGCCGACGCGATCCAACCCGGCGATGCCCGGCCGGTCTTGCGCCGAAGTGGAACTCGATGCCGGCGAACATGAAGTGGTCGTCGCCTTCGACCTCGCGCAAGGCCTTGGCTGGGGCATGTACTTCCAGTGGGAATGGCTGACGGTCAACAAGGCCCGCGGCAACAAGCCCTGGTTCCCCAAGCAGGTTCAGGCGTGATGGCTGGGCAGACAGCCTCTGTCCAAGTCCACATGACGCATGACAAGACGCGCGGGCAGTCTGCCCGCGGCTGAAACGCAGTGGCGTGTTTGCATTCGTCATTCGGGCCTGGCATCCGCGCAACGACACGCAAGCCCACGTTCGGCGAACGTGGGCTTGCCAGGAAGATCAAAGCGATTGCGGAACGCCGGCTTACTTCGCGGCGGGCGCGGTGCCGTCAGCGGCGGCCTCGTCCTTCTTCTTCGCGCTCTTGCCGGTGTGAACCTTGCGGTTGCCGACCTTGGGCAGACCGATCGGGTTGCCTTTGTCCGGGTCGAACTTGCCGCGGGTCGAAAGTTGCGCCACGCGCTCGGTGCGGGAGAGCACGTTGCGGTGCTTGGCCAGGGAGCCGCCGGTTTTCAGACTGCTGTCAATGCTCATGGTCCGTTCCTCACATGCTATCGATGACCAGCCTCGCCGGCGGTCACGGAGCCTTGTGAGTATACAGTTCCAGGTACATATCCGACAAGTCGCCTGCCCCCCGCCGCTCGCTCTGCCACTTGCGGCCGAGCTGTTTGAGCCGCTGTTCGTACTGGTTCCGGGCTGCGCCGCCGATCTGCTCGGACGGGACACCCTTCAGGGCCACGACTTTGCAGCGACGAGGCCCCACCGGAATCGCCGCCGCCTCGATCCCCCCTTCCGCCAGAAACGACACCAGCAGCTTCGCTTCCTCCTGCGGATAGTGGACGAGGACGAAATAGTTCAGCCCCGGCTGTCGCGCGTCGGCCTCCAATGAATCGCCGGGCAATGCGGTCTCGGGCGCGGGATTCGCCGGTGCGACAGGCTGGGCCGGCGACGGCGAACGATCGAGATTCGGAGCCGGCAGCGGACGCGAATCGCCATGATCGATCATCGCCCGACTCAGACTGCTGGCGCGGGCTTCGACTTCCAGATCTGCGTTGATTTTCCGCTGCACGCGTTTCTGTTCCGCCTTGACGCCTTCGTGATAGCCGACCCAGTACGCCAGCACGAGCAGGAGGAGGGCGCCCAGACCGAAGACGACGGCATAGCCGGGCGGCACGCGAAGCAGCGCGGGGCCTCGGTTTTTGAGATAGACCGACGACGCGGGCACGGGCGTCGCCACCGGCGTCTGCGTCGTCGTCGCGGCCGGCGCGGCATCCGCCATCGCATCCGAAGAAAAAACGGTGTCGGATACCGTTTCGCCTTCGCCTTCCACCGGCGACGCTCCGCCCCGGCGGCCCATCACCTCATACGGCGGCACGCGGTCCTTGCTTTTGCCCGCCATCGCTCTTCTCCCGGCGTCGCACGCCTCGGACCTCACGCTGCATCCACACCCTCGCACCAGCGTCTATCATACTCCACCACCATGACCGTCATGACCCCACCAGCCGATCAGGCCCTGACAACCGTCATCGACAAGGTCCACGCCGGCGAGCGTCTGGACCTTCAGGACGGCCTGTCGCTGCTGACCACGCGCGACGTCTGGACCCTCGGTCGGCTGGCGGACCACGTACGCCGCCGCTTGCACGGCGACGTCGCCTACTACAACCTCAACCGGCATCTGAACTACACCAACCTCTGCGCGCGGTCGTGCAAGTTCTGCTCCT
>JADLAP010000117.1 GCA_020848195.1 Phycisphaeraceae bacterium | reverse complement strand
CCTTGAGGGGAGAGGTTGGGTGAGGGGTGAAAGCCGCGAGGTCATTCGAACGACCGATCTGCGCTACGGTCGTTCCACCGTCACCGCCGCGCCGGGCTGCAGTTCGCGCGAAGGACCGGCGACTACGACATCCTCCGCGGACAGGCCGGAGACGATCTGCGCCAGATCGTCGGTGATGATGCCGGTTTCCACCTTCCGCAGCACGAGCCTGCCGTCGCGGACCAGCATCGCGCACCAATGTCCAAGGTCGCTGCGGATCAGAGATGATCGCGGCACGGTCAGGGCGTCGTCCACCTGGTCATAGGTGATCTGCACGGTCAGGCCGAAGTTGTCGCCGAGAGTGGCCGGCCGCTGAGCCAAAGCGATCGCCACGCGGGCGAACTGCTGTTCGTCGCCGGAGGGCAGCGTTTTGGTCAGGCCCGTGGGATAGACGCGAAGCACCTTGCCCGGCAGCGGCGGATCGTTGGGCAGGCCCGTGAGAATGTCCACGCTCTGCTCCGGTTTCAGTCGCATGGCGATGGCGGTGGGCACTTCGGCGATGACTTGCAGATCGTCCAGCCGGCCGACGGTCAGCAACGGCGCGCCGGCCGCGAGCGTCGCGCCCGGCTCGGCGTGACGATGCAGCACCACGCCCTCCACCGGCGAATGAATCTCCGCCTGGTCCAGCTTGCGGCGCAACTGTTCCTGCATCGCCTTGACGTCCGCGAGCGTCGGACGAAGCGGGTCCGAAGCCGCGGCCGACACGTCATTCGACCGGGCCAGCAGACGAGGCGCCAGCGCCGCGACGGCGCGCCACACAGCCAGTTGCAGTGATTGCTTCTGCGCTTCGATCTCCACCCGACGCTGATCCAGTTCCGCGCGAAGCCAGTCCGGTTCCGCCAGCGTGCCGCCGAGGTAGAGCTGTTGAATCCGCTTGGTGGCGTCGAGGCCGTGTTCGCGCGCAGCCTTGGCGGTTTCCGCGTTGCTCTCCGCCGCTTTCACGATCTGTTCCAGCAGCTTCGTGGTCGCGTCCGGCTCCGCGACCGATCCGGATCGAACATTCGCCGGCGTCGCCGGATGCGCTTCCATCGACGCCTGCTGCTGCCGCGCCTGGGCGAGCTGCTCCGCAATCCCGGCCGTCTCCAGCGAGGCGACGACCTGATTCACCGCCACGGCGTCGCCCTCCCCCACCGCCACGCCGCAAACCTGACCGGCGATCGGCATCGCAACCACCGCCACCGCGGGCAGATGCGTCACCGCCTTCGCCCGCACCTGGCCGCGGACCATCTGCTTCCGCGGCGAGATCGCCGACACCATTGGCGGCGTCGGCACGGCCGATGACGATGCGATACTCACGGGCTGCGACGGCCGAACCGAATGACATCGATTCCACATCAGTGAAGCGCCCAGCGATCCCGCCAGCACCGCGATGACAATCCATCCACCTGTTTTCATGTTCGCCCCTTTCCAGGATCATCGCGTAGTTTACCGTGTCGCCATTTGCGTCCTGGCCCAACTACGGTTTTTTCGTCGCACGGCCTTGCGAGTCATACGGCATCCTCACCGGCTGCACGACAATCTCAGTGCATAAGCCATAGGTTCCCTGCCCGACACCGGCAAACTGCACTTCCACATATCCAGCGGCCCAACCCCGTTTCGGTGCGGTCAAGGTTGCCTCCACCGCATTCCGACCCTCCAACGGCGTGGATGTCCATCGCGCCTGACGGAAGTCGCGCGTATCAGATTGCGCCTGCCACCAGATCGCCTGACCTGCCGACCCGATCCAACGCACCTGAAGATGTCCATCCTCTGTCCACAGCCAAGTCAGCTCGGGCAGCGATTGTTTATCCATCACGGCGCGGAAGAACGCCCTTGCCGTCGCCGCGCCGCCGGTCCCGGCCGAATGCCCCGCGTTGGCTTCGTAGTGCAGATATTTTGGGCCCGGCAGATCGCCGAATTACAGCCGCGCCGAATCCACCGTCCAGTAGGGATCGTTCGTGCCCAGCAGGATGAGTTTGGGCATGGTCAATCGCTGTCGAAACTGCCACGGATCGATCATCGCGCCCAGACGCCGGCCCGGTTCCGTCATCAGCAGGCGGGGCAGACTCCGTTCGGTGTAATCGTGAATCTTGTCGCTGAATCGGCCATACGATTGGGCCTGGTGCGCGACCTGGGCGTCCATGTGAAGCATGTCGTACACACTGGGCGCGATCGCCAAGATCCTCGCATCCACCGCAGCCGTCAGCCATGTCGTCCAGCCGCGTTTCGACGCGCCGGTCAAGATGAAATCCTTGATATCCCGGCTGGCTTGCTCTTTCACTACCGCCTGCACAGCATCCATTGCCCGGACCACGCTCTTGACCATAGGCAGCAGCACGGGCCAATCGTCGTCCTTCTGTTCCAGACTTTTCGATAGGGTGTAAGCGATCAGCGCATCTTCCCGAAGATCATCAAACAACGGCTGATTGGGAACCTGACCCAGCTCCACTGCGACAAATCCTCCATCTGCCGCAGCGATGATGGACGCGCGGGTGGAACGGGAGTCCACACGCGGCGTGGTTTCCTCTTGTACGCCGCCCTGCACCAGCAGCACCGCCGTGTCGGGATGCGCCAGTGTCGTCGGCACCACGATGCGCAACCAGTGCGTCCAGGGAATGCCTTTCCATGTCTGCGAAGTCAGTTGGACGATGTAGACCTTCAACGAACCAACCTGCTGCGCGTCCTTGATTTCATAGTGAAAACTTCCATCAGGTCGGGCGACGTATTCCGTCAGGTCCGCGTGCAGCGGCAAAGCAAGGAGCGTCAGCAGAAGACCGATCGTGGCGCATGTGCGTTGGTGCATGACCGCACTCCGGAAGGATGTTGTGAGCGCCATCATACCTGCTGCACCCATCAGTACCCCCACGGCTCGAAGACTCGCCGTGGGGCTTGGGGCGACATCACGCGCGGGCGGCGTCGCGGATGAGTTGGGCGAGGCGTTCGGGGTCGGTGTGTTCGAGTCGGGTGAGCACGGTGGCCCAGCGGTGGGCGAGGTTGCCGGCGGGGTCGCGGCGGCGGTGGCGGAACAGGCCGTCGAACGCTTTGCGGTGACGGTGGTAGCTGCTCTGAATGTGCTGGAACCGGGCGACGAAGGCTTCGAGGTAATGCTCGGTGAACGCCTGGACGTTGGGGAGAAAAGGCGTGCGGTCGAGGATGGGGTCGGCGTAGGCGGGCGCGTCGGCTTCGAGTTCCTGCTCGTAATTGGTGAAGGAGCCGGTGGGGTCGGCGACGACGACATCGACGATCTGGCCGAGGGCGTCGACGACGAGCAGTTCGTCGCCGTCGTCGAAGATGGGATGGTGATCGGTGGTGGCGCGGCCGATGATGATGTTGGTGGCGGCGGCGCGGCCGAGGACCTGGGCCAGTTGCGCGGCGTAGGTGGGATTTTTGAGTTTGGCGCGAGGTGCTTTGTCGCTGGCGACGCCGGAGATATATTCGCGCTGGACATAGGGTGACCAGATGACCAGGCCGGCGAGGTTGCGTTGGG
>JADLAP010000337.1 GCA_020848195.1 Phycisphaeraceae bacterium | reverse complement strand
GGCGAGACCCGCGGATCTCTTCCCGGGCGCCGGCGTCTTCCGGGAGCCGTACTGTCTCTACAGCGCGGCGTCAAATGCCGTGGCGGCGACGCAGGATCTCGACAAGTGACTTCGGGTGATAGCGCGCGTTCGGGTCCAGCCCGTTCTTGCGCCAAAACTCGTTGAAGAGATGCAGCGTGTAGGCCCGCCCCCGGCGCATGATGCGCAGGCCCTTGCGCGCGTAGCGCGGATCGGTGAACGTGGGCGTCGCTTCGCCCCAGAACAGGGGCGAGAACAACTCCGGCGGCTTCACATAGCGCTGCGCCTGCAGCTCGGCCACGACCTTCTCAAGCATGTTGCGGTTGGTCAGCGTCCACGTCCGGTTGGTCGCGTTGTCGACGGCGTCCAGGAAGGCCAGGCAGCGCGCGCTGAACTCGGTGTGCGGCGGCAGCTTCATGATCCCGTTGGTGAGAGCGCGCTCCCTGTAGAACTCGTCGGGCTCGGTGATCAGGACGTGGTCGTCGGGCAGATCAAACGGCTTCAGACACACCATGTCCAGATCGCACCACCACCCGCCGCGCTGGCGCAGCAGGTGGATTCTGAAATTGTCCGCGAACATCGCGTAGCTGCCGGTATGGAACTGGAAGATGCGCTCGCGCGGCAGAATCTCCGTCGCGTCCTTGACGATCGTGCCGGGCGGAATGCCGCCGACGTCATCGTAGAGGTAAAGATGGTACTCGTGACCGTGGTCGAGGAAGGATGTGATCGAGAGCTTCTCGTTCAGCGAGAGGGGACGGCCGATCCAAAGTCCCTGGATGATCCGGTTGGCTCCGGAGGGCCGCGCCGGAGCGCGCGTGGCGCCGCCAAGACCGAGTTTTGACCAGATCGACATCGGGTTTTCCGCGGACGGCGACTATTCCTTGCGCCGCTGCCACCGGGAAGATAATGTCTCGGGACTTCGCACGCAAGCATGTCCGCCCCATGACACCGAGGACGATCCTTTATCTCGACCACACGGCGGGTCGCGCCGTTTGCGCTCTGCTCTCGCTGATTTCGCGGATCCGCCGCCTGGCCCGACCGC
>JADLAP010000116.1 GCA_020848195.1 Phycisphaeraceae bacterium | reverse complement strand
TGGGAACCTTGACGCGGGCGAACTGGAAGGGCGTCACGTCGGCCTGGCCCCGGACGGGACGGTCGGGATGGCGCAGCAGCACGCCCAGCGAAAGGCTCAGATTGCTGATGAAGGGGAACGGATGGCCCGGATCCACCGACAGCGGGGTCAGCACGGGAAACAGGTTGGCGTGGAAATAGGAAATGGCGAAATCGCGCTCGGCGTCGGTCATTTCCGCCCAGGAGAGCAGGTGGATCTGGTGTTTGGCCAGGGCGGGGCGGATGGACTGGCGGTAGCACTCGTTCTGGAGTTTCTGGAGATCGACGATCTGGGCGCGGATGGCGGCAAGCTGTTCCTGCGGCGTCAGGCCGTCGGGCGTTCGGTTGTTCAGGCCGGCGGCGATCTGACGCTTGAGCGTGCCGACGCGCTTCTGATAAAACTCGTCGAGATTGGACGAGAAAATGGCGAGACACGCCACGCGGTCCAGCAGCGGCGTCCGCTCGTCCACCGCCTCGTGGAGCACCCGGCGATTGAACTGGAGCCACGTCAGATCGCGGTTGAGATAAAGCTTTTCCGCGCGGGGCAGACCGGCCCCGACCCGTGGCGTTTCCACCCCCGACGTCGCACGATCATTCATGGCCGTTCCCATCCAAACCCGCCGCACCGGCAGCGGGCCAAGTGGCATATTGTATCCGCCAAACCGTATTTGCAGCGTGTTTATTTTGAACGGGACGCGCGGGCAGTCTGCCCGCGGCTGAAAAGGAGCCTCTGCGCGCATGGGCGAAGCGGTCTGTGCCGCGGGCAAACCGCCCGCGCGTCTTCGCTCTGAATGAAGTATTCTGCCGCCGGGATGCACGCGATGGACCAACCAGCCAAACCGATGACGCGGATCGCACCGGGCCGGGGCATTTCCCGGCGCGATCTGGCGGAGCTGTGGCGGCATCGTCATCTGGTGTGGATGTTCGCGCTCCGCGACGTGAAGGTACGCTACAAGCAGACCGTGGTGGGCGCTGCCTGGGCGGTGATTCAGCCGCTGCTGACCATGGTGGTATTCACTGTGTTGTTTCAGTGGCTGGGACGGGTTCCGGTGCGGGAGGGTGTGCCGTACCCGGTGTGGACGTTCGCCGCGCTGTTGCCGTGGAAGCTGGTGGAATCGTCGATCCATCAGGCCACGGAAAGTCTGGTGGCGCAGCAGGCGCTGATCACGAAGGTGTACTTCCCCCGCGCGGTGGCGCCGCTGGCGCCGATCCTGTCCTCGCTGATGGATTTCGGTATTTCACTGGTGGTGCTGATCCTGCTGATGGCGTGGTACGGCGTGACGCCGACGTGGTCGCTGGCGATGGCCCCGGCGATGGTGCTGCTGGCGGTGCTCACGGCCGCGGGCTGGGGGCTGTGGCTCGCGGCCCTGAACGGGTTGTACCGCGACATCCGCTATGCCGTGCCGTTCGCGTTGCAGATCGGCATGTTGGTCTCGCCGGTGGTGTATGACACGCAGGTGGTCGTCCCCCCGAAGTGGCAACTGGTGTACGCGCTCAACCCCATGGTCGGCGTGCTCGACGGCTTCCGCTGGAGCCTGCTCGGCGGCCAGCCTCCGATCGATTCCATGCTCATCTCCCTGGTCCTGGCCCTGCTGGTCCTGATCACCGGCGCGATGTACTTCCGCCGGGTCGAACGCACCATCGCGGATAAGGTCTGAGTTTTTTTTAGCCGCAGATGAACGCAGATGAACGCAGATCAATACAAGGACAGAAATTGAATTTTATTCAAGAACTGGTTTCTGAATTTGGTCTTATCTGCGTTTATCTGCGTTCATCTGCGGCTAAAAAATCTGACTAAACCGGAAAAACCCGCCTTCAGGCCGTCGTGAATCGGAAGAATCCAGGGCGGGGGATTCGTACACTCGGCTCCTATGATGAAATCCCTGAAATGGAAGCCCGACTTCGCGGAGGCGATGGGGCGGTTTGACCAGTGGTGGCGGATGTCGAACCGGGAGCGGCCGTTGCTGACGCTGAACGTGCGCCGGCAGTCGGATGTCGCACCGCCGGCCAGGACTCATGCGACATGGAACGACTACTGGCTGGACACGGATTACCGGGTGGATCGTGCCGTGGCGGGAATGTCGGGCCGGGCATGGCTGGCGGAGACGTTTCCGTCGATCACGCCGATGACGGGGCCGGAGGTGCTGGCGACGCTGCTGGGCTGTCAGCAACACTTCATCAGCGACGCCACGGGCTGGAGCGAGCCGGTGGTGCATGAGCCGCAGCAGTGGCGGACGGTGTTCGACGCGCCGCTGCGGTGGGACAATCCGTGGTGGCAATCGGTGAAGCGAATGACGCAGCGGGCGCTGGAAGTCAGCGACGGCCGGTTCCTCGTGGGCCTGACGGATCTGCACGGCAATTACGACATTCTGGCGGCCTTGCGCGATCCGCAGGCGTTGTGCGAAGACCTGCTGGATTGTCCGGAGCTGGTGCGTGAAGCGGGCCTGAAGGCGGCGGCGACGTTCAACGCGGCATTCGCCGAGAACTGGCGCTGGCTGTCCGCGGCGGGGATGCCCTGCACGACCTGGACGGGCTTTCTGCACACGGGGCCTGCCTATCTGCCGCACTGCGACTTCTGGTGCATGATGTCGGCGGCGATGGGGCGCGACATGGTCTGGCCCGCGATTGAAACGGAAATGAAGTCCATGGAACGCTCGCTGTTCCATCTCGACGGCCCCAACGCGCTGCAGCATCTGGACCTGTTGCTGGAATGTCGTGAGCTGACCGGGGTGCAATGGGTCTACGGCGCGGGCAACGGGCCGGCCACGCGCTGGCTGGACGTGTACAGGCGTTGCCTCCAGGCGGGCAAGACGGTGCAGGTGTTCGCGGAAAATGCGACGGAAGCGCTGGAACTGGCCCAGGCCCTGGGTTCCGAGGGAGTCTGGCTGCAAGTCGGCGGCGTCTTCCATTCGGACGGGGAAGCCCGACAGTTCATCACGGACGTGGCACGCGCCAGCCGATCCGCCACGTCATAAGTGTCGCCAATCCCATGGAATCAGGCCCGCGCCGCCGCCGGCGTCAGCGGGTGGTCATCCCATGTCCTTGAGCAGTCGGCGCAGCGCCTGCACCGGCTCGACATCACAGGCGCGAGCCCATTCGATGAACTCGCAGATGTCCACCCGGCGGCTGCCGGTCTCGCAGTTGTGGACCCAGCTCTGAGGCTTGTCCAACTTGGCGCCCAGTCCACGCTGGGGCAGGTCCGCGTCGGTCCTCAATTGCCGGAGAAATACTGGAAGGGCTGCGTACGATGTTGAATGCTGGGCTTTACGGCTCATGGCGTCGTCTTCACACAATCCCCAGACCTGTCGTCGATACACCACACACGAAAAATGCAGTCATGATTTGACATCGCAAGAATGTCAGGTAATGATGCTGAAGTTGAATCGCGGACCCTCCGTGGGTCCGGCTTGGTTGACGTCCGGACCTGCGGAAGAGGTCCGGAACGCGTTGTGGCGTACCCGGGTCCAATGACCCGTCGGCAACGCTGGCGGCGACGGTGAGCGACATTCGATATTCACAACTGACCTCCCCTCCCCGGATTGGCGCTTGTACTTCGGCCTTGAGACCGAACCAAGCTACCCTTGATCGCGGTGTATTGTTGCTTTGTACCTTCCGCTTTTCAATGCCTTATGAGGGTTAAAGCTCAAAAAACAACCATTGAAGGCATAAAATTCCGCTTCGCCCCGCGCCAAAGACATGGTTTTTTACCCCCTGCCCCCCGGAATCACCCCGGAATGCCCCCGGAATGCCCCCGGAGGCCCCGGAAGGGATCGATTGCGGTCCGAATCCCGCCCGCATCCCATGAACAGGCGTCAGGGCGTCACCAAGGCAAACGCATAGGGATCATGAGGTGGACGAGGTGACATGACGAAGGTCCAAATCCGAATGACGAAACGCCGTCAAACCGGTGTTTTCATTCGTCATTCTGATTTGGACCTTCGGTCATTGGGTTCCGGGGTTCCGGGGTTCCGGGGTTCCGGCAAGCCTTGAAGGGTCCAATGCGTTCGCCCTGAGGGCGTCACTTGACCAGCGTCGACATCTTGAAAATCGGCAGAATGATCGACATGGCGATGAAGCCGACGATCGAGCCCATCAGGATAATCATGATCGGCTCGATCAGGGACGTCACCGTTTTGATAGTTTGTCGTAACTGATTGCTGTAAAAGGCGCTAACCTCGTCAAGCACTTCGCCGAGCTTGCCCGATTCCTCCCCTGCGGCGATCATCTGCACCACCGTCCTGGGCAACAGGGAACTGCGTCCCAGCGGGTGGGCGATCTTCTTGCCCTGCTTCACCGACGCCTGAACCGTGAGCCACAGGCGCTCGAACATCCGGTTGCCGGAAATGTCGCCCGTGATCGCCAGGCTGTCGAGCATCGGCACGCCGGCGTTGACCAGTTCCCCCATCGTGTGCAGGCTCCGGCTGATGTACAACGCCCGGAACATCCGCCGAAACAGCGGGATACGCAGCTTCGTCCGGTCCCACCACCAGCGCCCCGGCTCCGATCGCACGAACAACGCGAACAGCACCCCGGACGCGATCAGACCCAGCACCACCGCCCACCACCAGTCCACCATGAACGCACTGAGTCCCATCAGGAACTTCGTGGGCCACGGCATCGCCGCTTCCTTGCCCTTGAACACGTCGGCGAATTTGGGCAACACGAACGTCAGCAGAAAAATCGTCACCGATACCGCCAGCGACGCGATGACGCCCGGATAAATCATCGCGCCGATCACCATCGACCGCGTCTCAAGCTGCTGTGCCTGGTACGCGGCGATGCGGTCGAGCATCCGTGAGAAACTGCCCGACATCTCCGACGCGCGGACCATGTTGACGTACAGCACGCTGAACTGTTTGGGATGTCGGGCCAGCGCTTCGGAAAACTGCTTGCCGCCCTCGATGTCCTCGCGGATGTTGGTGAGGATGCGGCGGAAGCGGATGTGGTCCATCTGGTCGGCGATGCCCTCGATCGCGGCGCGTAGCGGGATGCCCGCGCGGACCATGACGGCCAGTTGCGTGGTGAAGTTCAGCACATCGCGCGCCGACGGCCCGCCGCCCTGATTGATCGCCCGCAGGCGTTCCGCCAGGCTGGTCGTGGACACGCTGGTGGGCGACAGCCGCAGGATCTGCCCGCCCTGTGCCCGCAGCGACTCCGCCGCCGCCGTCGCGCTGGCGGCCGACAGCACCCCCGTCGTCACCTGTCCGCTGGCCAGTTGCGCCTGATACCGATAGTGAGGCATAGCGGCCTTCCGGGGAAAGATTGATTTAGCCGCAGATAAACGCAGATGAACGCAGATAAGACCAAATTCAAAAGATATGTTTTTGAATTTAATTCAGCATCTGTTCTTGTATTTATCTGCGTTTATCTGCGTTCATCCGCGGCTAAAAAAAACGGTTTCACGCCGCGAGCATGCGTTCGAGTTTGTCGGGGTAGGCGGCCTGGGCGATGGCGCTGTCCCGGCCGATCATGCCGTTGAAGTACAGCTCGGCGATCGCGTTGTCCAGCGTGTTCATGCCCAAAGCGCGGTTGGTCTCGATGACGTTGGGGATTTCAAACGCCCGGTTTTCGCGGATCAGGTTCCGCACCGCCGGGGTGCAGAGCATCACCTCCACGGCCGGGACCATGCCCTTGGCGTCCACCCGTTTGAACAGCGTCTGGCTGATCACCGCCTGCAGCGTGTTGGCGAGCATGGAACGGATCTGGTTCTGCTGTGTGGCGGGATACATGTCCACGATGCGTTCGACCGTCTGGGAAGCGTTGACGGTATGGAGGGTGGAGAGGACGAGGTGGCCGGTCTCGGCTGCGGTGATCGCGGCGGCAGTGGTTTCCAGGTCGCGCATTTCGCCGACGAGGATGATGTCCGGATCCTGTCGCAGCACGTGACGCAGGCCCGATGCGAAGCTGGGCACGTCGTCGCCGAGTTCGCGCTGTTCGATGACGGACTTGTGGCTGACGAACTTGTACTCGACGGGGTCTTCGATGGTGATGATGTGTTTCTGGTAGCGCTGGTTCATGGCGTCGATCATGGCGGCCAGCGTGGTGCTTTTGCCCGATCCGGTGTCGCCGGTGACGAGGATCAATCCGCGAGGCAGGTAAGTGAGCTTGCGGATGATTTCGGGGAGGTTGAGGTCGTTGAAGGCGGGGATTTTTTCCTTGATGGCCCGCATGGCGATGCCGACCATGCTGCGCTGCAGGTGGGCGTTGACGCGGAAGCGACCGACGCCGGGGATTTCGTAGGAAAAGTCGGTGTCCTTGATGTCCTCGAACCGCTTCTGCTGGAACTCGGTGGCCATGTGGCGGAACATGCGCCACGCGGCTTCAGGGGTGATCACCGGGTAATCCAGCGGGGTGATGACGGTGTGCAGGCGGGCCATCGGCACGTGGCCGGCGACAAGGTGAATGTCCGATGCCCCCAGGCCCATCGCAGCTTTGATGATCGTGTCGACTTCCATGGTGTCCTCACGGGTGGTCGCCGGCGGTCGTGGATTGACGCACGCGGCGCGGCGGTCGTCCGAAGCTGGTATCGGAACCTTGCCGGCGAACCATGTGACGCCGAAGCCATGACAAAGGTTTTCCATCTTCTCCCTGTCGTCACAACTGTCACAGGCGGCACACGCCGTCAGGGCGAACGCATATGAGGAATAGGGCGTTACGAGCCGCGACCGTCAGGGAGCGGACCACTTCCACACAAGAGGGGTGCAACGCGAAAACCAGCACCCCTGGCGGCCGCAAATCGTCCGCCCTCACGGTCGCGGCTCATGAAAGGCATATGCGTTCGCCCTGCACATGCCGTACGCCGACTTGATTGTCCATTGCCTACGATGGATGATTCACCATCGCGCCACAGGGCGCACATGTGTCTGGAAAGTGGGTTAGGGAAGGGAAATGATGAAGCGTTGGAAGCGTCCCGGCGTCGGAGCCTGGCTGGGGCTGGCGGTCATCCTGTGGGGGATGGCCGGATCGGCCTATGGTCAGGCGGACTGGCAATCGGCACTGACCGACACTTTTGACCGCGCCGGCCTCGGCGAGGACTGGCTCACGGTCGGCGACTGGACCATCGAACAGGGCGCGGCGACGGTGGACGGCGCGCCCGGCACGGAACTGCGCTGGACGAAAACGCTGACCCAGCCGGCGATCCGCGTCTCCATGGAAATCTGGTCCGCCGACGAGAAGGCCGCCAACGTCGCCTTGCTCCTGGGCGTCGGTCCCGGCGGCGAAGCCAATGCCGGCGCGTTCGTCCTCGGCGCTGAAGGCAACACCTGCGCCAAGCTGCTGGTTCCCGCCAAGCCGCCGCTGCTCGTGGAGGGCCTGACCCTCAAACCGGGTCAGCACCATCAGGTTGTCGCCGAAGCCAACGGAACCGTCCTGAGCTTCACCGTCGACGGCAAGCTGGTGGCGCAGCGTCAGGCCGCCAAACCGCTGGACGCCGGGCAGATTGTCCTGACCGTCGGCGCGGGCAAGCTGTTCCTCGGTCACGTGGAGGTGCGGACGAAGGACGAAGCCGACCCGGCGGAGAAGGTGCTGATCAAGACCGTCGTCGCGCCGAAGGAGGAAGCCTACATTCCGCCTCGGTGGGATCCGACGGCGTTGCAGATGCGCAGCCGGCCGCCTCGCGTCGCCAACCAGAAAGTCGCGGTGAAAGTCCGTTCCGTCATCGCCAGCGACCAGCCGAAGCCCGTCACCTTCGCCGTGCCGCTGCCCGAGCGCGAAATCTACAACGCCAACAACATGAAGATCACCGACGCCTCCGGCAACGAGCTGCCCGCGCAGTTCACGCCTCTGGCGACGTGGGAACAGAACGACTCGCTCCGCTGGGTGCAGGTGGACACGCAGATGCCGCTGGCCGGCGAGGACCAGCCGGTGGACTGCACCCTGGAGTATGGCCGCGGCGTCTTCCCTCGCCCAGTCGACGACGGCATCACGATCGAACAGACCGACGACGCCATCACCGTCAGCACCGGCCCGCTGAAAGTCCGCTTCGCCAAAAACCGCGGCAGCCTGATCGACCAGTTGTGGTACGCCGGCAAGGAACTGATGCCCGCCTCGCCCCGGCGCGGCGCGTTCTACATCGACAACAAAGGCCAGCGATGCCAGCCTCGGGAAAAAGACCCCGGCTACGCGCTGACGGTGGAACATGTCGGACCGATGCGGGTGGTGATCCGCGCCGAGGGCTGGTACGCCGACGCCGCCGGTCGCCGCGCCTGCCGCTTCGTCACCCGCGTCCATCTCTACCGCAATCAGGCGACGATGCGCATCGTCCACACCTGGGTCAACACCGAGGACACGGACAAGACCTGGTTCCAGGACGTGGGCCTGGACCTGCCGATGGCGATCCCCGGCGCCGCGAAAGTCCTCGTCGGCAAAGACGACCGGCAACCCGAACTGCTGCAGGAAGCGGCGCTCGACGGCAAGCCGGTCACGGCGCTGCAGCGTCGGTTGCGGCAGTACGTCGTGCGGCAGGCGGACAAGGACGTCGCCGCCGGTCGCCGGCTTTCCGGCTGGATCTCCATCCTGGGCGAAAAGGTCGGCGTCACGCTCGGCGTGCGCGACATGGGCATGCAGCATCCCGCGTCGCTCGAAGCCGGCCCCGACGGCCTGACGTTTCTCGCGTGGTCCAGTGGGGCCGGTTTTCCCCTGGATTTCCGCCATGCCGCGATCAAGGCCCTCTGGGGCGACGAAGCCTGGCAACGACTCAGCGACACCTCCACCCGATGGGGACCGCTGGAAGCCCGCGTGTCCAACGGCCTGGGCCTGGCGCGAACCCATGACCTGCAACTGACCTTTCACGACCCCCATCCCGAAGCGGCCCAAATCGCCGGCGTGCTCAGCCAGAACGAACCGCTGGCCATCGCCGATCCCGACTGGAACTGCAACAGCGGCGCGCTGGAACTGGATATCGCGCCCTATGAACCGACCCGACACGGCATCTTCGAACGTCAGATCAGCGAGCAGATGACCCGCTATCAGGACGTCGCGCGGAGCCTCAATCCGTATGTCGGTTTCTGGGACTACGGTCGGGGCTGCCCGAGCTTCACCACGCAGCGCACCGCCGCGGGCAACGAGCCGGAATGGGCCTACAACGGCGAACGCGCCAACGCCGACCTCAGCTACGGCAACCCGATGTCCGCGTGGCTGCTCTATCTCCGAAGCGGCGAACGACGCTACTGGAACCTCGCCCGGGCGATGACCACGCAGATGTTCGACACGCGGATCATCCACTGGCATTCGGCGGATCTGGGCCGGGAAATCGGGCAAAACTACAGCGAACAGGGCGCGTGGTCCTTCGACGGCCGGGACGCCGGCTGGCGCGGCGGAGTCTGGCCCAGCGCGTTGCCGCTGGCCTTCTACTTCACCGGCGATCAGAGGCCGCTGGACGTCTTCTGCGACGTCGTCGGCGGCTACCTCCACAGCCATCGCAAACCCGCCGACAACGAATCCGTCGTCTACCTCGGCGCCATCGCACAGATGCGGCGACTTAGCTGGGAACCCGAACTGCTCACGCAACTGGAAGACCTCGTCCCTCCCTTCCTCCAGCGACAGACCGCCACAGGCTTCTGGCCCGACCGCGACGCATGGTACGAGTATGCCCTGCTTCACCTGCTGGCCATGCCCACCGCCAAGCAGACCTGGGTGGACACGGGCCTTCGCTTCGCCCACGGCGCTATCGGCTCCATGCGGTTCCACACCGCATGGGGCGCGGCCGCGGGCATCCAGGCCTGGGCCTTCAAACGCGAAAAGGACATCCTCTACGCCGTCAACGCACGCGAAGCCGTCAAGCTCGGCGTGCCTCCGCTCACCGGCGCCACCGGCCTGGCGCCGCTCCGATCCACCCTCGTCTGGCTTCGACTCAAAGACACCCCCGGCGTCGACGATTACATCGCGCCTCGCGTCTTCACCTACGTCCGCCCGCACGAAACGCCTTTCTATTTCCAGCACGACGCAGGCCGGGAAACCTACCTCGAACTGCACTACCGGCAGGGCGAAGTCGTCATCACCGACATCCTCAACAACACCCCCATCTCGCCGCTGCGTCTGCGCAGCCAGCGTCAGATCGGCATCTACGAAATCCGCCTGCCCGCCTCGGAACCGATGCAGCAGTACCGCATTCAGTGCAAACTGCCGACGCTGTACGAGGCGGAGGAAGGCGCGAAGCTCGGCCGGTCGCTGCCGTGGCGGCCCAGCGAAAACGAACTGCTCGTCGTCATGCACGACCCCGTGAAGTTCGTGCAGGACATCAGCGGCGGCCGGCTGACGCAGCAGGAAGGCCCCATCTATTTCAGCGTCAATGCTCGGACGGAAAAGCTTCGCGTCACCGGCCCGGACAACTGGCCCGCCACCAACGAGCTGGCGCTGGGCAAGGCTGGCGGTCCGCAACGCAAATTCGACGGCTACGAAGCGGAACTGACCCTCAGCGCCGCACAACGCGACGGAATCTGGTCCGCCGCCGCCAAGTTCCCCTATGCCGTCCTCAGCCGCGCCGCACTGGCCCGTGGTCCGCTGGAGCCTCGTTTCTTCCGCCTCGACGGCGTGGCGCCTTTCGTCTCGCCCCAGCCGGATACGCTCTTCCTTCCAGGCGCCGCAGCCGACGACGACGGCAAACGCGAACCCGTCGCCGATCTTCAGTACCCACGGGGCAAGTTCCGACGCGGCATCC
Organism: Phycisphaeraceae bacterium; assembly: GCA_020848195.1. GTDB lineage: Bacteria > Planctomycetota > Phycisphaerae > Phycisphaerales > Phycisphaeraceae > JADLAP01. Next base: position 5,568 of record JADLAP010000116.1, on the reverse strand, counting down.
GTCTCTCCGGCGCGTCGGCTTATCTCCAGATCCCCACCGGCGCGTCCACGGACGATCCCGCCGTACGCCAGTTCTTCAACGCCCGCCAGGGCACGCTGGAAATGTACATCCAGTTCGACCGTCGCGGCATCGAAGGCGGCTACGACGGCCGACTCATCGTCGTGCCCCAGAGCACCGATCGCCATCCCTTCCTCGAATTCACCGCCGCCGCGAAATGGGACGGCTACCTCAACGGCGCCGGCAACCGCCAGAACCGCATCCCCCTCCTCAGCGCCGACTGCACGCCCAGCATCGCGCCCGGCACATGGTGCCACCTGGCCATCCAGTGGAACACCAACGACAACGGCCGCACCATGCGCCGCGTCTACCTCGACGGCTATCCCTATCCCTACGGCGACGCCTACGGCTCCGAAGACCTCCGCGAAGCCTGGCCCCTCTCCCTCGAACCCGGCACGCTGGCCGACGCCATCTTCCTCGGCGACGACGGCCAGTCGCAACGCAGCCGCAGCGCCATCGCCATCGACGAACTGCGCATCAGCGACGTCCAGCGCTATCCTTTCATGCCAGGCCCGCCGAAGGTCGGCGGACGCCGCGCGTTCACCCCGCCCGAGGAACCGTTTGAACCCGATGGCCGCACACTCGCCCTCTTCCACTTCGAGGGCAACGTCACCGGCTCCGACGCCCAGGGCAACGCCATCGACGCCCGACGCATCGCACACAACGTCGGCGATATACCCGGCAAATAATCCGCCGGCTTGGGAATCTTCGCCTGACCTCGCGGGTTATCCAGAGGTCCGCCTCGCAACCGGAGAACCGTCGTCATGAAGAAAAACTGGATTTCCATCGCCATCATCGTCATCGCCCTCGGCGGCCTGTGGGTCAAGGCTTACTTCGCGCGGAACACCGCGACGACGCTGGAAGGCTGGGCGCACGCCGAATCGCAACTGGCCCCCGCCGACGCCGCCAAACCCACCCTCGTCCTCTTCACCGCCGACTGGTGCGGCCCGTGCCAGTCCTTCAAACACGACGTCCTGACCCAAAGCGACGTCGCCCAGGAACTCAAACAGTCCTTCAATCTCATCAAGGTCGATCTGACCGATTCGCAGGCCCCGGGCCAGAAAATCGCCGAACAATTCAACGTCGAAGGCATCCCCACGCTCGTGCTGCTTTCCCCTGGCCAACAGGAAGCCGCCCGCGCCGTGGGCAGCATGTCCAAGTCGGGTTTCCTCGACTGGCTCCACCAATCCGCGAAAAAGCCCACGTAATCGCGCAGCTACGAAGCACCGCGGCTTGTCGCGTCCGACATGGATCGGGAATGCGTCTTAACGGCGGATGCGGAACCAGTCGTGTCCTATCGCCATGGCCATGAAGCCCGCGAGGTAGCGGTAGCGGCCGAGCGTCACGTGCCACGCGAAACATGCGTGGAAGAGATTCCAGGCTTCATTGGCCCGGCCGTGGCGCAGCAGTTCAAGGCTGACCGGCCGCACGTGTCGCGTCACCATCTCCAGCCGCTGCCTCTGGCGTTCCGCGCCGCCGGGATATGCGCCGGCTTTTTCCTGTTCGATCAGGTGGCTGACGCCGGCGAAATTGCGGCCAAGGTCCGCCGTGATCATCGTGTCGTGCAGCCGGCGTCCGGAGCAGCGCGGCGATTCGATCCGCACGAATCGCGGCGCGTCGCCCAGACGAAGCCACACGTCGGTTTCCTCGAAATTCCGCCGGACTTCGCTGAATCCGCCGATGCGCCGCAGCGCCTCGGCCTTGATCGCCACGCCGCAGAGGGGAATCCACCGCGAATCGGCATACGACGCGAAGTAGTCCTCGTGCGTGGTGACGTCGAACGAGGATTCCCGCAGCTTCGCCAGGTCTTGTTCGTCACGGAAGGGAAATTCAATGGAGGCAATGAACGACGGCTCGTCGTGGGCCTGGATGGCCAGGTAGTACGTGGTGAGCGTCCACGGGAGCCAGAGGTCGTCGCTGTCGAGCAGGGCGATGTACTGGCCGGCGGCTTCGGCGATGCCTCGGTTGCGGGCCGCGCCCGGGCCTGACTGGTTCTGACGGATCACCTTCACCCGGCCGGCCAGCGTCGCCAGCGCCGCCGGCGTGTCGTCGGTGGAGCCGTCGTCCACGATGATGATTTCGTAATCCTTGAACGTCTGGCGAAGGACTGAATTCACGGACGCCAGCACATATTGCGGGCGGTTGTGAACCGGAATGATCACCGAGAAGAGCGGCATCAAGTCCACATTCTAGCGATTGAGGACAATCGTGCGTGCAAGGGGGAAATGTCCGAATGTCCAAATCCGAATGACGAATGACGGAATATCCCGCCATTTTCGAGCCGCGGGCTGACAGCCCTCGCGTCTTGTCATGCGTCATTCGGACCTGGACATGGGGTCATTGCTTCACGCGACCTTCTTGGGCCTGGGCGCGAAGACGCGGACGCAGTTGCGGCCGGCGCCTTTGGCGGCGTAGACGCCCTGGTCGGCGGCACGGATGAACTGCTCGGCGCTGGTGAAGAATGTGCCGTCGTGCGTGGCGACGCCGATGCTGACGGTGACGGTCAGCGCCTTGCCTTCGTCGCTGGTGACGGCGTTGCGTTCGATCGCGCCGCGAAGCTCCTCCGCCTTGCGAGCGGCGCTCACGCGGTCCATGCGGGGCAGGATCACGGCGAACTCCTCGCCGCCGTACCGCGCCACCAGGCCTGTGTCGCCGACCTTGTCCGTCAGCACGCCGGCGACTTCCACGAGCACCCGGTCGCCGGTCTGGTGGCCGTAGGTGTCGTTGAATTTCTTGAAGTGGTCCACGTCCATGAACAGGATCGACAGCGGGCCGGCTCCGTCGGTGGCGGCGCGGAACTGCTCGGCGATGAAGTCGTTGAACCGGCGACGATTGGCCGCCCCGGTCAATGGGTCTTTCGTCGCCTGCTCCACCAGCACCTGGTTCTGCGCCTGAAGCTCGGCCGTCTGCTGCTGCTGCTGCATCGACAGGTTGAGCAGCGCGTCGTTGGCGCGGGCGAGTATGCCGTCGGCATTGCCCAGATCGCCCGTGGGCAGGTCGAACAGGTGCTTCATTTCCACCGTGTTCTTGTGGATGGCGGTCAGCAGCGGCTGCGACTGTTCCTGGGGCATGTGGAACCATGTTTCCGCCAGCCGGTAGTAGTTGTCCAGCGCTTCGCCGGGCGATTCGCTGATGAACACGTCCGCGGCCCGACCGCCCAGGGCCACGCAGTAGATCATCGCCAGCATGTCTTCCGGCGCTTCGATCGGATCCTCGTGATACCGGATCGAATGCGTCAGCATGGGCGGCAGATGCCACTGCTCAGCCAGCGCGCCGCCGATCTCGGCGTGGTCCGCGCCGAACTGGTCCTGTTCCATCAGGATAAGCTGGCGATGCTCGACACCGACCTGAGCCAGGACATTCTGATACGGCTCGCCGAGGGCCTGATTCAGCGCGAGCATGCCGAGGTCCTGCAGCAGGCCGCCGAGGAACGATTCCTCCTGCTGCACGATGCCGACCTGCTTGGCCAACGCCCTGGCCGCGGCGGCGCTGTACAGCGACCGCTTCCAGAACGCCATATGATCGAACCCGTCGCCGCCGGCATTGGACAAGTTGCCCACCAGGCTGAACCCCAGCGCCAGCGTCTTGACGCTGTTGAGTCCGAGAACCACCAGCGCGTGGCTGATCGTGCCGACGGAATGGGCCTGGCCGTAGAAACTGGAATTGACGGTGCGGAGAATCTTGCTCGTCAGGGCCGGGTCGTGCTGAATGGTGTTGGCGATCTGCTTGATGTTGACGTCGCGTTGCTGGACGAGGTCGATCACTTCCAGCGCGATGGTCGGCAGGCTGGGCAATCGCGGGCTTTTAAGGACTTTATCCAGCAATTCCTGATTCATCGTCGCCAACTCCCTGACCGACAATCAACCCAACGCCACCGATCGCGCTGGGCGCGAAGGTGGAATCAACACCAACATCGTCCGAAACTCCCGGCGACTTCAGGACTGATAACCGACCCCGTGGATTTTCGCGCATATGCCCGCACGAGCCGGACACGTAGCGACGGCCCCCGACCACCGGCCCCCGGAAGTTTCCATTGCCGATACGAGAATCAACGCATGGATCGCGCTGAGACGCCGAGGCACTGCGGCGAAGACGCCGCAGCTATGAAAGACCGTTTGAGTCGTAGCTGCGACGTCTTCGTCGCAGGTTTCAGCGGGTACGCTTGAACCCACCCTACAAACTCAAACTTCGCCGATGACTGCCTGTGGCTCGATGCCGAGGTGTGATTCGATGGTAAGTTCCAAAAAGCGAGCTTCGCAGAGTTCTCTCAGGCCGCGCACGATGCAAAGCCGTCGGCTACCGGTGGCCATAACGCTCACACGGTAGCGAACACTCTGATTGTGTTGATAGGGCCAAGCGGTATCGCGTTCACAGTAGAGCTGCATGATCTGCTCGGCAGGAATCACCTGATTACCCACCCAGGGTACGGGGCCAAGGTTCACGGAAATATGCTGGCCATTGACATGGATTCGGGTTTGGTTGAGGAGTCCCGCCAGGGCGGTGTACATCAGCCCGATGCCCATCAGAACTTGCAACAGGATAAAGAGCCACACGTGCCGGGGGACACCATGGGGATCACTTGCCTGTAGGTAGAAAAGGATGATCAGGAAACCGACCCAGATCACGCACACTGCAGCCATGGCCACATGGTTCCCTTCAAGCCACTTCCACCGGATAATCATGTCAGCACCGCAATTATTCACCTGAAATTTCGACGGCGTGACGATCGCCTCCTGAGCGGCCTTGGGCGGGGCCAGTGTCGTGGCTGCGCATGCCAAACCCAACTGGTCGGCAACGCTGAAGATGCCTTGGCAATGTCGGCAGCGGGCCAATCCTGTGGTCAGGTCCACGTCGTCAACGGGAATTGCTCCGCCACAGTCCGTGCATCTGATCTTCATAGGTGTGAACTCTATGATGGAGGTTCAGAAGCGACATCTTACTTGGGTCATCCCGTCTTCAGCCGTTGCTGGTCCAACAAAAAGAAATCGCGTCACGGCGGTGATGACAGGGACATCGGTACATGACCCGGGACTCCCGGATGGCGTCAGGGCGGGGATGCTGGGGGCTGACGCTTCGGGTTCAAGATGTACCACGACGGCGGGGGGAAGACAACCGGCATGGCACTGCGGCGAAGACACCGCAGCTATGAAGGAAAGACCGTTTTCTTTGTAGCTGCGACGTCTTCGTCGCAGGCGAGGTCCACCGTTCACACTTCCAACTGTCTTCGCATGATCTTGCCGGTGGGGCTGCGGGGGAGTTTCTCCACCACGCGGATGTCGCGGGGACATTTGTAGCCGGCGAGGTGGTCGCGGCACCAGGCGCGCAGGGTGGCGTCGTCGGCCTGCTGTTCGGGGCGGAACTCGATGAAGGCGATGGGGACTTCGCCGCGGAGGTCGTCGCGCTGGCCGAGGATGGCCGAGCCTGCGATGGCGGGGTGGGCGTTGAGGACTTCCTCGATTTCGCGGGGAAAGACGTTTTCGCCGGCGATGATCATCATGTCCTTCTTGCGGC
>JADLAP010000115.1 GCA_020848195.1 Phycisphaeraceae bacterium | reverse complement strand
CTCCGCGGGGGTAAAAATCAAGCTTCTCGCCCACCCAATCCCATGAAGCCGGGCCTGCGTGGAATCACCTTGCCCATCAGCTCGGATTTGGCCATTCGGGCATTTCACCTCGTCCGCTTCATGATCCCTGAGTGTTCGCCTTGAGCGAGCCTTCGGCCTCACCGCTAAGCGACATCACGATGCGGGTATGCTGGTGGGCCATGGAGTATGCGCGGCCGGCCATGTCATGGGTTGTCGAAGGCGTGGTGACTTCCGTGTCGGACACGGGCGAGGTCAACGTCGCGCCGATGGGGCCGATTGTCGAGGCCGCCAGGCCGGACGTGCTGATTCTGCGACCCTTCGCCACCAGCCGCACCCTGGCGAACCTGCGAGCCACCGGGCAGGCGGTGTTTCATACCGTGGACGATGTCCTGCTGCTGGCGCGGGCGGCGATCGGCACGCTGGTTGTTGGCCAGCCGCCGGCGCAGACCGAGCCGGCCCAACAGGTGCGCGGCGTCGTGCTGACCGCAGCCTGCCGATGTCAGGAACTGGTGGTCCAAAGTCTGGACGACCGCGACCAGCGGGTGACCGTGACGGCGAAGATCGTGGCGGACCGCGTGCTGCGGACGGGGTTGGGCTTCTGCCGCGCGCGACATGCCGTGGTCGAGGCCGCGATTTTGGCCACAAGGCTCCACCTGACCGGGAAAAATCCCGTGCTGGCGGACTATGATCGTCTGGCCTCCTGCGTCGCCAAGACCGGCTCGGCGACCGAGCAACAGGCCTTCGACGAACTGCGACAGTACGTAAGCCAGTGGCAACCGAAAACTCCAATCTGACGATCGATGTCCGCGCTCCGAGCCGGCTTCACTTCGGCCTGCTGGCGCTGGACCCGACGCTGCCGCGACAGTTCGGCGGCGTGGGCCTGATGGTGCGCAAGCCGGACGTGCTGGTGCGGCTCCAGCCAGCCAAGTCGTGGACCGCCACCGGCCGCATGGCGGATCGCGCGCTGGAATATGCCAGGCGGTTTCTCGATCGCGCCCGCGAGCGGGGCCTAACCGACTCCGTTCCGCCGGCCCACCTGTACGTCGTCCGCGTGCCCCGTCCCCACACCGGCCTGGGCACGGGCACGCAACTGGGCATGGCGGTGGCCCGTGGTCTGGCGTACTGGACCCGTCAACCCCAACTGCCGGCCTCCAGCCTGGCGCACCTCGTCGGTCGAGGCCAGCGCTCCGCCATCGGGGCGTGGGGCTTCATCCACGGCGGCCTGGTCGTCGATGGCGGCAAACGCCAGGCCCACGATCTTTCCCCCATGGTCTTTCAGGCTGCGTTTCCCGCCGATTGGCGCCTCGTCCTGATTCGACCCCGGCATCTGGAGGGTCTCAGCGGCCAACGCGAACAGCAGGCGTTCAACCACCAACTGAGCATTCCACGCCAGGTCACCGCCGAACTGTGCCGGCTCGTCATGCTCGGCTTGATCCCCGCCATGCTCGAACGCGACCTGCCCAGCTTCGGCGAAGCGCTGCACGAACTTCAGGTGAAAGTCGGCCAGTGTTTCGCCTCCGCTCAGGGCGGCCTGTGGGCGGACCCGTCGCTGACGCCCATCGTCGACTGGCTGCGCGGACAGGGCATCCACGGCGTCGGGCAAAGCTCATGGGGTCCGACGCTGTACGCCCTGACGCCGGATACGGATCACGCGCTGGATCTGGCGTCGCGGCTGCAGCAGCAGTTCAACATGTCCCCGGATGAGCTGACTCTCACCGAGGCGGACAATCAGGGCGCGTCCGTGCGCGTCGAAGGCAGCCCCTGGCCCCTGATCGCCTCAACGAGCCATGCGCGCTGATACTCTGCTTAACATTTCCAGTTATTGCCCTTTTGGCCTATTTCAGAGCCGATTGCATAATCTTGCTCAAGAATTTTTTATCGTTGGTACGATGTATCCGTTTGGAAGAGAGTCCGATTCGTCATGCCCGAGGTGACGACTCCTGCTGCAAATTTTACACTCTGCAGTTCATGGTGTATGACAGAGGATCGCTCTCGCAGGAGCAGGCGGCAGAGTTGTTCATGTTTTCATCTCAAACAGTCCACCAAGGGCTGTCGGGGCCGGAACCTTGACGCATCTTCCGAAGGGCCAGGGGGGTCCGTTTCGGGAGTCGGGCGGACATGCTTCAACGCATTGTCCGCCCATTTTTTTAATTAGCCCCCCGTCAATGACGGGGGGGGCACGAGACGGGCGTGTAGACGGGGGCACTTCAGGACGCGACAAGTCGCGGCGCTACGTGGTGCGGATACCGGGGACCACTTCCGGGGGGCCGGGGGGCCGGGGGCTACCAGTAGTTCATGGGGCACTGTTCGCCGGCGAGGCGGGTTTTGTGGACGATCTGGCATCCGCAGACGGAGCAGGAGCACATCTGGCGTTTGGACAGGGCGCAGGGGCGGGCGAACTGGCAATGATGGCAGATGCCGCGTCGGCGGGTGATTTCCTCGGGTGAAATCACACCGATGCCGGCGATGGATCGCACGATGCCAGCCGCGCCGTGTGCCCATTTTTTCAACGTGGCGGACATGTCTTGGGTTATCGGTCTTTAGCCGGTGGAATCTTCAGGTTCCCCATTTTTCCCATGTCGCTCGATCCGTGAAACGACATGCGTGTCTGGTCTTTCGGGGGTGGATTTCATCGCTTGCCGTGCAGCCAGATCGTAGCGTTGGACTGAACCAGGGCAATTCCCTTGGGGTGGGGAGCAATACCGTGGAAACGTCAACCTGGAGGCAACCGAACGGTTTGCGTCAGCTTCAGGAGCGTGAGTTGCCGCTGGGCCGACCTCTTCCGTTCCACGTCTACGACATTTTCGGCCGCCTCTTCCGTCAATCCGGTCAAACCTTGCAGGCCACTGATCTTCGCCGCAACCGCCGTCGAGTGCAGCGGGGGTTGTATGTCGATCCGACCACGGTGCCGGCGTTGGATGCCGCGACCTCGTCGAGCGATCCGTTGCTGTTGCGGCGGATGAAGGCGGGTGAGCGGCTGGAGCACCACATTTTTGACGAGCATGGCCGGCTCGTGCAGGCGGCGGGTATTGAGGTCACCGACCGTTTCCTGCGGCAGGTGCGCTACCGCACGGTGCGGCTGCAATTGCCTGAAGCGCCGAAGCAATCCGCCGCCGCGACGCAGGCGAGTTCCGCTGCCATCGCCAAGCCGACCGACAAACACGACCAGCAGCAGCATCACCATCACGTGCTGCACAGCCCAGCCGTGCGCGATCTCGAACGCATGTTCCCGCAGTTGTGTCCCCGCGGCATTCCCGTGCCGGCGGTGCATCGGATTCGTCCGAGTCTGAGCCTTAAACAGCTCCGCCAGCAGACCTCCGAAGGCTGCCAGTTCTACGACCTGTCCATCGACCGCTGCGCCGAACTGGTCCACGATGCCCGGCGAGGCAAGGCCCCGGCTGTGCAGGCGTCGTATGAACTGGTCGCCGAACTGCTGATGCTCACCAATCAGGACCCCAGCCTCGCCATGCTGCTGATGGATCTGAGTTCGATGGAAGGCGGGGAGTATCTGTTCCACCATGCCGCCAACGTGGCGCTGGTGGCGATGCGACTGGCCGACAGCATGGGCTGGTCCATCCGGGATGTGCATGCTCTGGGCTTGGCAGCCTTGCTGCAGGACGTGGGCATGTTGGACGTGCCGGACGAGGTTCGACTGGCGCCGAGGGCGCTGTCCCACGATGAACGGGCGATGATCGACATTCACCCGGCCTACACCGTCAGCCGGCTGCGACACGCTCCAGCTATCAGCCACACCAGCCTGCTGATTGCCCTGCAGGCCCACGAGCGATGCGACCAGTCAGGCTATCCCAGGCAACGCGATCATGGGACCATCCATCCGCTGGCCAAGGTCATTCATGCCGCCGACACCTTTGCCGCCGTGACATGTCCCCGGCCGCATCGGCCCGCCTGTCTGCCCTACTCCGGCGTCCTGACCGTGCTGCAGGAAGCCAAGATCGGCCGCATCGACCACACCGTCGCCCGGGCGTTCGTCCAGGCCGTCGGCCTGTTCCCCGTCGGCAGCTTCGTCCGCCTCGCGGACCAGTCCCTGGCCCGCGTGTTCCGCAGCAATCCCCGGCATCCCAACCAACCCATCGTCGTGCCCCTCAACGACGACGGCAGCGAAACCAACGAGGAAATCGACCTGTCCATCTCCGGCGCTCCAGCCATTGTGGCAGCGCTCTCCGAAGATGAGGTCGCCCCCGGCAACTGAAATACCTCTCCCCCGATCCCCGGCATCCTCCAGCCATCCCATCGCCACCCACCCACAGGTCCCACCCACCTGGAGGATGCCCTGCGCGGGACATCGCGGGACGCGCGGGCTGTCAGCCCGCGGCTGGGAAAGAGTCACGCTCATTTTCAGCTACGGGGGACGCGCGAGTCGTTGGCTCGCGGCTGGGACGGAGTCACGCTCATTTTCAGCCGCGGGCAAACTGCCCGCGCGTCTTGCGCCTTCCAGGGGTCGTTTGTTGCAAACCCGCGGTAGGCTCCCTATTCTGTCCGAACGGTTTTGGTGGGTTTCGGACGGCGATCGCGCATGCAGTACAGCTTGTATATCGCATCCGCCCTCGGAGCGGCAGCCCTTTACCTGATGATGCCACGCGCGGGGTTCAGTCCGCTGCGCCTCGGCGTCGTCCTCGGAGCGGCGACCCTCGGCGGACTCTGGCTCGTTCTGTCGCGGCATCTCCCGGCCCAACTCGGTCTGCCGATCTCGTCCATGGTCTACTACTACGTCTTCAGCTTCATCGCCATCGCCGCCGCCGCCCGCGTCATCACCCATCCCAAGCCCATCTACAGCGCCCTCTGGTTCATCATGGTCATGCTCGCCTCGGCGGGGCTGTTTCTCGTCCTCGACGCCGAGTTCATGGCGTTTGCCATGATCATCGTCTACGGCGGCGCGATCCTGGTCACCTACCTCTTCGTCATCATGCTCGCCAGTGAAAGCGGCGACACCGAGCATCCGGACCAGTTGCCCAGCTACGACCGCGTGGCGCGGGAGCCGACGGCGGCAGTGTTCACCGGCTTCCTCCTGCTGGCGGTCCTCGGCAGCGTGATGATGCAGCCCGTGACGCGCAACCCCGCCGCGGCAGACCCGGCGGACGCCTACATCGCCAGGCAACTCCTGCCCGACCGGGCGGCGGCAAGACTGGAAAAACAGCTTCAGGCCAGGTCCAACGGGACATCCGCGACGTTGTCGCGGCTTGACGTGGAGCATCCGGAAAACATCGAACGCGTCGGCTTGGACCTCTTCCGCAGTCATCCGCTGGGTCTGGAACTGGCCGGCGTGATCCTGTTGGTGGCTCTCGTGGGCGCGGTGGTCATCGCCCGCAAGAAGGTGGACAGCGAATCGGAAGTTGCTTCCAGGGACGGAGGGGATGCGCATGCCTGAGATGATGCACACCCTCACGCTGACGCACTTCCTGCTGACGGGGGCGATCCTCTTCGTCCTCGGCGTCATCGGCTTTATCACCCGCCGGAACCTGATCGTCATGTTCCTCTGCACGGAAATGATGTTCCAGGGCGTGGCAGTGTCGCTGGTGGCCTTCAGCCGGTACCAGATGAACGTGACGGGACAGACATTCGTGATTTTCGTGTTGACGATCGCGGCTGCGGAAGCGGCTCTGGCGCTGGGCCTGGTGGTGCTGCTGTTCCGCCGGCGCAGGACGCTGGACGTCCTGACGTGGTCGGCGTTGAAGGGCTAGCCGCGAAGAGGAAATGAGCGACGCATGACGGTGGACTTGGCCAAGTGGATTCCATGGATGCCGGCGTTGGCGGCCGTGCTGTGCGGGCTTTGCGCCGCGTACAGGCCGGCTCGCAAGCTCGCGGCGCCCATCGCCATCGCGGGCATCTTCGTTGCCTTCGTGATGAGCGTGATTATCTCCGGCGCAGCTCCCGTCGAAGGCGCAGCCGTCGTCCACGGCTTCAACTGGCTCGCCGCCGGCGCCTTCCGCGCCGACTTCGCCTACTACCTTGATCCGCTGACCTTCGTCATGCTCTACGTCGTCACCGGTGTGGGCACGCTGGTGGCTGTCTACGCCAGCGGGTACATGAAGGGCGATCGCGGATATGCCCGCTTCTTCTTCGGCGTCAGCCTGTTCATCTTCGCCATGCTCTGCCTCGTGCTGGCGGACAACCTCGTCCTGCTCTACCTGGGCTGGGAAGGCGTGGGTCTCTGCTCCTATCTGCTGATCGGGTACTACTACGACAAGCCCTCGGCTGTGGCGGCGGGCAAGAAGGCGTTCATCGTCAATCGCATCGGCGACCTTGGCTTCGCCCTGGGCATTTTCCTGACCTGGCGCGAGTTCGGCACCGTCCAGTACGCCGAGCTTTTCGACCTCGTGCGTCAGGCCTCGGTGGAACCGACCGCGGCGATGCAGGCGATTCCCTTCCTGCTCATGCTCGGCGCGTTCGGCAAAAGCGCGCAGTTTCCGCTGCACGTCTGGCTGCCCGACGCCATGGAAGGCCCGACGCCGGTGTCCGCGCTGATTCATGCCGCGACGATGGTCACCGCCGGCGTGTACATGATTACGCGGCTGCTGCCGGTCTTCGCCCTGTCGCCTGAAGCCCTGACGGTCGTGGCGATCGTCGGCGGGTTCACCGCCCTGTTCGCGGGGACCATCGCCCTGTGTCAGTACGACATCAAACGCATCTACGCCTACTCCACCGTGTCGCAGCTTGGGTACATGTTCCTGGGCATCGGCGCGATGTCCAGCGTCGGCGCGGTGTTCCACCTGTTCACCCACGCCTTCTTCAAGGCCCTGCTGTTCCTGACCGCCGGCTCGGTGATGCACGCCCTGACGGGACAACTCGATCTGCGGAAAATGTCGGGCCTGCGGGAGAAGATGCCGGTGACGTGCTGGCTGATGTTCATCGGATGCCTCGCCTTGGCGGGCGTGCCTCCGCTGGCGGGCTTTTACAGCAAGGACCTGATCATCGGCGACGTCATGGCCCGCGGGCTGGAAGAGCACGACACGCTGCTGACGATCCTGGGCATGGCGGCCCTGCTGACGGCGTTCCTCACCGCCTTCTACACCTTCCGACTCTGGTTCCGCGTGTTCATGGGGCCGCTGTCGTACGAGATGGGACACGACCACCACGCCGAGGGCGACCACGACGCGCACCACGCGCCGATCGCGGCGGACATCAAGGTGGAGCATCACCACGAGCCGCACGAGATGCCGTGGCTGATGAACGCGCCGCTGCTGGTGCTGGCGGCGGGGGCGGTGCTGGCCGGCTGGCTGGGCGAGCACTGGATGCACCGGATGATCGAAAGCTCCTCGGCCCATCTGGCGGTCAGGCCCGTGGTCGAGGTCGATGATGAACTGTTCATGAACCCGCACACGCTGACGATGGTGCTGAGCATCCTCGCGGCTGTGCTGGGCATCGTGCTGGCGGCCTGGTTCCACCTGCTGGACCGGCCCGCCGCCGACCGCGTCAAGGCTCGCCACGGCGACCTTTGCCGATTGCTGGAAAACAAGTATTTCATCGACGAAATCTACGATCGCGCCATCGTCACCCCGCTGAGGATGATCGGGCATCTCCTGTTCGTCTTCGACCGCATGGTGATCGACGGCGTCGTGCTGCTGGTCAGCTACCTGCCCCGCTGGCTGGGCCTGGCCCTTCAGCCGGCGCAGCGCGGCGTGCTCCAGGGCTACGGACTGGGCATGGCGCTGGGGTTGGCGGTGTTGCTCGGTTGGATGATCACGAGGCTCTGACGCAAGGAATGACGAATGTCCAAAACCGAATGATGAAACAGAAGACGCGCGGGCGGTTTGCCCGCGGCTCAAACAAGGCTTGCCCTGCGTCATTCGGATTTGGAAATTGGGATTTGCACCACGATGGATTTCGACGTCGCTCTGCTGCCGCTGCTGGTGATCTTCCCCCTGGTGGGCGGCTTGCTGCTGCCCCGGCTGACCCAGCATGAACCGCAGCGCGTCCGCACGTACGCCCTGATCGTCACGATCATCAACTTCGTGATTTCCCTGATGATGTTCGTCGGCTTCGACTTTGTCCGCGCCGACGTGATCCAGCTTCAGACCCAGATCGACTGGGTTCCCACACTGCGGCTGTCCATGAACTTTGGTGTCGACGCCATCGGCCTGTGGCTGGTGCTGTTGACCACGTTCCTGATGCCGGTGGTGATTCTCAGTTCGTTCGAGTCGGTGCATCAGCGGGCGCGCGAGTTCTACATGTGGCTGCTGATCCTTGAAGCGGCGATGATCGGCGTGTTCGTCGCCAACGACATCATCTTCTTCTATATCAGCTTCGAGTTCACGCTGGTGCCGCTCTATTTCCTGATCGGCATCCACGGCTCCTCGCAGCGGCTCAAGGCGGCGAAGGTGTTCTTCATGTACACCTTCAGCGGGTCGATGCTGACCTTCGCCGGCGTGCTGTATGTGGCGTGGCATTATGGCTGGACGTTCAACATCGAGCGACTGGTGCAGTTGGCCGGCCAGCCGATGGGGGGACTTTCGCCGCAGGAGCAGATGTGGGTGATGGGCGCGATGCTCGCGGGATTCGCGGTCAAGGTGCCGCTGTTCCCCGTGCATACGTGGCTGCCGCTGGCTCACACGGAAGCCCCGACGGCCGGGTCGGCGGTGCTGGCCGGCGTGCTGCTGAAGCTGGGCACGTACGCCCTGATTCACCTGGCGATTCCGCTGGCTCCGATCGCCGCCCTGACGCTGTCGCCGTGGATCGCCGGCGCTGCCTCCATCGGCATCGTCTACGCCGCCCTGATCTGCTGGGTGCAGAAGGACATCAAACGCCTGGTCGCCTACTCCTCCGTGTCGCACCTGGGCTTTTGCGTGCTGGGCATGTTCGCCCTCAATGCACAGGGCCTCGGAGGCTCGGTGATCTACATGATCAACCACGGCCTGTCGACCGGGGCGCTGTTCCTCCTGATCGGCATGATCTACGACCGCTTCCACACGCGGGAGATGTCCCAGATGTCGGGCCTGGCCAGGGTCATGCCCGTCTGGTCGTTCTTCATGATTTACTTCTGCCTCGCCAGCGTGGGGCTGCCGGGCCTCAACGGTTTCGTGGGCGAATTCCTCACGCTGCTGGGCGCGTTTACCAGCGAGAACCTTGGGCCTCGCTATGCCGTGTTCGCCGGACTGGGCCTGATCCTCGGCGCGATCTACATCCTCGTCATGCTCGCCAAGGTGGTCTGGGGCCCGCTGAAGCTGCCCGAGACAGCCGGCCACGACGCGGGCCACGGCCACGGCCACGCGAGGCTGGACCTCAATCTCCGCGAAATCGTCGTGCTGATCCCGCTGGCGCTGGCGTGCCTCTGGCTGGGACTGTATCCCCGCTGCGTGCTGGACACGTTGGAAGCGCCGTCGCTGAAGATCATGCAGCAGACCAACCGCGTCACCGGCCCGACGGTGCGCGTGCTGACCCGCATGGACCCGCGTGACGCCACATACAGGCCCGTCAGCGAACGGGCCGAGGCTTCTTTTACCGCGCCTTGGCCGCACTACCCCGCGGGGCGGCGGTCGCGGGACTACGGGTATCCCATGAGCCGCGAGGGTTATAACAGTCGCGGCTTGGATCCGAACTGGGGAGTCGACCGCTGACATGAATCCCATCACCGCAAAACTGATGGAACTCGGGCCTGAAGTCGCGCTGTTCATCGGCGCGTGCCTCTGCCTGGCGGTCGGCCTGTCCCGTTCCCGGGAAAACCGGAAGTTGGCGGCGTCCATCGCCGCGATGGCGCTGGTGGCCTCCGGCATCGCCGCGGTGCTCTTCACGCCGCCGGCCTTCCGCGATCTGACGACCGGGCCGCTGCCGATGGCGCTCTACCTCAAGCCCATCGTCGCCGCCATCGGCATCCTGCTGCTGCTCTTCGCCGTCAACGTGCCCGACCGCTTGGCCACCGAGCGAGCCATCGACGAAGGCCGGTTGCCATTCGATCCCGCCAACGTCATGACCGGCGAGTTCTACGCCTTTTTCCTTCTCAGCCTCGCCGGCGTCATGCTCTGTTCCAGCGCGGGCGATCTGGTGTGGTTGTTCCTGGCGCTGGAACTGACCAGCCTGCCGACGTATGTCATGGTCGCCGTCGCCCGCGACCGGGCCGACGCCGGCGAAGCGGCGGTGAAGTATTTCTTCCTCGGCGCGTTCGCTGCGGCGATCTTCCTCTACGGCTTTACGCTCATCTACGGCGCAACAGGCCTGACGACCTTCGACGCCATCCGTCAGCATGTGATGGAACACGGCACGTCGCCGATGCTGCTGCTGGGCGTGGGCATGGCGGTGATCGGCATCGCGTTCAAAATCGCGGCTTTTCCGATGCACTTCTATGTCGCCGACGTGTATCAGGGCGCGACGACCCCGGTGACGGCCATGCTCGCGTTCATCCCCAAGACGGCGGGCTTCGTGGCGCTGATCCTCGTGCTGACGATGGTCAGCGGCGTGGACGCGCGGTTCGGCATGCCGCCGGTGATCAGCGGCCTGCTGTGGATCATGGCCGCCGCCACCATGACGGTGGGCAACGTGCTCGGCCTGCTGCAGAACAACGTCAAACGCATGCTCGCCTACAGTTCGGTAGCGCATTCGGGCTACATGCTCGTGGGTCTGCTGGCGCTCGGCAGCGCCTCGGCGGGGAGCCTCGCCCTGGGGTCCGGCGCGTCGGCGGTGCTGTTCTACCTCGTGGCGTACGGGCTGGGCAATCTCGCGGCATTCGCCGTGCTCGGTTGCCTTCAGCACGACGGCGACGAAGCGCAGTCGCTCGAAGACCTCTCGGGCCTCGTCAGCCGCCGGCCGGCGCTGGCGGTGGTCATGCTCCTGGCCAACCTGTCGCTGATCGGCCTGCCCCCGATGATCGGCTTCGTCGGCAAGGTCTATCTCTTCGGCTCCGCCATCAGCCAGGGTTACATCCTGCTGGTGGTCGTTGCCGTGCTCAACAGCGCCATCTCGGCGGTCTACTATCTGCGGATGATCGCGGCGTGCTACTTCGGTCAGCCGGGCAGCAGCACGACGGTGCTGGCTCCGCCGGCCCGGGTGGCGGCGGCGATCACGGCCGCGACGCTCGCCCTGATCCTCGGCCTCGGCGGCGACTGGCTCGCCCAGCTTGCCCGCGATGCCTCTCCTCGTCCCATGGTGTCCACCGTCAACCCGGAAGATCTTCATCCACGCGGCATGTCCGCTTATCCGCGATTGCCCCGGCAACCTATCCCACCCATGACAGCACCGGCGACGGATCCGTGAAATCCCGCATCAGCACGTCCGGCTTCGCCGCCGCCAAGTCGTTGTAACTCACAGGCCCCGTCGCCACCGCCATCGCCACGCACCCGTGCGCCTGCGCGCAGTCGATGTCACGCAGCGTGTCGCCGATCACCGCCACGTGACGCGGATCGACCTTGTGGCCCCGCTGCTTTGACCAACGATCCAGAGCCAGAGCCACCATGTCCCGCCGCGTGGGAGCTTCGTCGCCGAAGCTGGTCAGCGTGAACCAGCTTGTTTCCACGCCGATCGCGCTGAGCTTGATCGGCACCGCTTCGGTGTAATTGCCCGTGAGCAGGCCCATGACGGCGTGACGCCTGGGCCGCAGCGCGGTCAGAAGATCATGCACGCCGGGCATGGCCTGCACTGCGCTGCCCGCGGCCTTCAGCTCGATGGGCAGTTGACGCAGGTATTCGTCGCGGAACCGCGCGTGGCTGGCTTCGCCGCCGTCAATGCGGTTGGCCTTCGCGGCCGCGGCGAAAATCAGCGGGTCCAGGTTGCCCCCCGGCTTGATGCCGTCCCACGTGAACCCCGGCCCGTACAACCGCTCGGCGACAATGCTCATCGCCCGCATCCCCGCGCCTCCGCTGCGCAGCAGCGTCCCGTCGATGTCGAACAACAGCAGCTTCGGTTCCATGGCGATCTCCCGCAATATTCCATTTCGCAAAGCGTCAAAGTGTAGTGCATATGCGGGGACGCGCGGGCAGGTTTGCCCGCGGCT
>JADLAP010000114.1 GCA_020848195.1 Phycisphaeraceae bacterium | reverse complement strand
GGGTGAGGGTACGTCGTTCGATCACGTTTTGCCCGTGATTGGACGTGCCGGTTTGCGTACGCCGAACCCTCACCCTGGCCCTCTCCCTCGAAGGGAGAGGGGATCAAGGCCACATGCGTTCGCCCTGGAGTCGGAATTCACACAGTTGGCTGTGCGAATCGGGAGTTGGTACGCTAATATGTTGGGACGGAGTCACTTTGGACGCAGAGCCGATCATGGAAGAGTCAACCCCAGCGACGGAGAATCCGATCGGCGTGTTCCAGCGCGTCAGGGATGTGCTGGCGCGCATCCGCCCGGCGGTGCAGTCCGACGGCGGCGATCTGGAACTGGTGGAAGTCACGCCGGAAGGCATCGTTCGCATTCGCCTGCACGGCGCGTGCGTCGGATGTCCTTCCAGCTCCATGACGCTGCACATGGGCATCGAACGGAACCTCAAGGAGAAGGTGCCGGAAGTGGTTGCCGTGGAACAGGTGCATTGATGCGCCTGTCGCCGTTGCAGGCCGAAATACTCGGCCGGTGGGTCGCGCCCCGGATGAACGGATGCACAGGGCGGGCTGGATCAGTCCGCCCTTGTTTTATGTAGGACCGGTTGTCCCGAAAAGGCCCCGACTGGGCAAGGAAGTCGAGTCATGCTGGCACTGACGCGACGAGCTGGCGAAGAAGTCGTCATCGGCGATCCCAATCATCCCATGGGCATCATCCGCATTGTCGATATCCACGGCGACAAGGTCCGCCTCTCCTTCGACTTCCCGCGCGAAGTGATGATCAACCGCCGCGAACTGGCGGAACAGAAAGCCAAACACCCCGCCCCCGCCCCCGGAAGTGCCCCCGCCCCCGGAAGCAATCCAGCCCCTGGAAGCAACCCCGCATCCGGAGGCGTTCACGGAACACCGGGCAGCGCCTCCGGTCCATCGCCGGAAGATCGTTCGACAAATCCTTGATTCATTCCCACGGTTGCGCCGGCTCTGGTTGCGACCCCACCCCGTCTGGATATCTTGTTTCCATGACAACAACTCTCGATTGCATCGTGGCGGGATCGTGCGTGGTGGACCTGCTTTGCCGGCAGGTGAATCTGGATGTGCCGGTGGGGCCGGGCCGGCTGCACGAGGTCGAACCGCTGCAGGTCACCGGCGGCGGCATCGTCTCCAACTCCGGCGTGGCGATGGCGAGGCTCGGCGCCAGAGTCGGCGCGTTCAGCTATGTCGGTCACGACGACTGGGCGCCGGTCATCCGCAACATCTACGCCCGCGAGGGCATGGACACTTCGTTGCTGCTGGAGCATCCCACGGGGGCCACGAGCACCACGGTGGTCATGATCGCCCCCGACGGCGAACGGGCGTTCCTCCAC
Organism: Phycisphaeraceae bacterium; assembly: GCA_020848195.1. Lineage (GTDB taxonomy): Bacteria > Planctomycetota > Phycisphaerae > Phycisphaerales > Phycisphaeraceae > JADLAP01. The sequence continues at coordinate 33,454 of JADLAP010000114.1, read as the reverse complement.
TGCGTCGGCGCGCCCAAGCTCATGAACCGCGATGTCTGCATGAAGCACATCGAGGAACTGGCCAAGGCGAGATGTTTCCTCATCGGCTACTACAGCCTGATGCCCAATCTGGAAGGCGATCTGCCGCTCGTGCTGGCGGAGCTGCAGCGGCGGGGCGTCATGACCGCCATGGACGCGGCAGGCTCCGGCGGAACCATGCAGCCGCTCGATCGCATGCTCAGCCATCTCGATGTCTACTTCCCCTCTTACGACGAAGCGGTGCATCAGACGGGCGAAAAGGAACCCCGAACCATCATCGCCCGCTACCGCGAGTGCGGCGCGCACGGCATCCTCGGCGTGAAACTCGGCAAACGTGGCGTGATCGTCAGCCCGGACAAGGATACGTTCATCGAAGTGCCGATCAGCACGCCCCCCGGCCCGGTGGTGGACACCACGGGCGCTGGCGACACATGCTTCGGCGGTTTCCTTGTCGGTCTGCTTCGCGGCCTGTCGCCGAAGGATGCCGCGAAAATCGGCACCGCCGCCGCCGCCTGTTGCGTCACCGCCATGGGCGGGTGCAACGGCGTCCGCGACTGGGACTTCACCGCGAGGCTGGCGGGATTGAAGTAAGCCGCAAGGTCACTCCGGCGTGCCGGCGCTGAAATCGTAGATCCAGCTTTCGTTGGCGCGATCCCATTCCACCACTTCGCCCTTGCCGAAGAACAAGGCCAATTCCTTGGCTGCCGCTTCCGGGCTGTCCGAGCCGTGGATGAGGTTGAAGGAATTGCTCACGCCGAAGTCGCCGCGGATCGTGCCCGGTTCGGCCTTGGAGCCGAACGTCGCGCCCATCATCTTCCGCGACACCGTGATCGCATTGTTGCCCCGGATCGCCAGCACCAGCACGGGCGACTTGGTCATGAAGCCCAGCAGCTTCTCGTAGAACGGCTTGCCCTGATGCGCGGCATAGTGCTGCTGCGCCAGCGAAAGCGGAATCCGCATCAGCTTCGCTCCGACGATCTGCAGGCCCTTTTCCTCAAAACGGCTGATGATCCGGCCCATCAGGCCTCGTTGAACGGCGTCCGGCTTGAGAATGATCAGTGTCGTTTCCATGGGATTTCACTTTCCAGTTCAAAGGTGTCGCCTGACGGCCGGGATTCACCGTTCCGGACCGGGCGGGCCTGGCAGTGTACCATGCCGCCATGAGCAACAAGGTTCCCGTCGCCGGCTGGATCGCGCCCCTGACCGCGGCCGTTCTCATGGTCGCCACACAGGGATTTCGCCTGGGTTCCGCGCCGCTGGCCGGCACGGAGGGCCATCGCGCCATTGTCGCCGACGCCATGGCTGGCGGTAGCGACTGGATGCTCCCGCGCCTTCACGGCGAACTGTATCTCCGCAAGCCGCCGATGCACTACTGGATTCTCGCCACGTTCCAGCGTTTCGTGGGTTACGGCAGCGAAGGCGTCTGGCGATTTCCTTCCGTCCTGGCCATGGGGGCGCTGGCGGCGTGGCTGGCGTGGATGGCGCGACGATGGTTCGGCTCGCCGGCGGACTGGATGGCCGGCCTGTCCTTGCTCACCCTCACGCCGATCTGGTCGCAGGCCCGCAGCGCCGACATCGACGCGATGAACATCCTCGCCTCCGTGCTGGCGGCGACCTGCTTTCTCGAAATCGGCTTCGGCCCCTCGAAACGCAAGGGAACCTGGGCCGTCGCCGCGGCCCTCGCCCTCGGCGCGACGCTGCTGCTCAAGGGACACTCCGGCCTGCTCGTCATCGCCGGCGCATGGCTCGGCGCAAGCTTTCTCAATCGCTCCTGGCGATGGCTGGCGCGGCCTACCGTCTGGCTGCCCTTGCTGCTCGGCGCAGCCCTCGCGGGATGCTGGGTGCTGGCTGCCTGGTGGAAGGTTCAGCAACTGCATCTGCCACCCGATCTGCGGGGGCTGGGCGAAACGCGATCGTCGCTGCTGAACCTTCACGACCTGGGCCGAACCGTCACCATGCCGCTGATTCTCACGCTTTCCGCGCTGCCGCTGTCGCTCGTGCTGCTGCTGCGCGTCAGCCTTGTGCGCAAGCCGGCCGGAGATGCGGTGGATGCCGATCTCGGACTCGATGCCGCTCGCGCGGATCGGCTTCGCGCCTGCACGGGAACCTACCTGGCCGGCCTGCTGCTCTGTCTGGTCAACGGCGTGGGCAATCCCCGCTACGGGTACATGCTGCTGCCCATGCTGGCGCTGGCGTCGGGCGCGCTGGCGGCGGCGGTGAGCGGGAAAACCATCCAGGCATCGTTTCGCCGCGCGATGCCCGTGGCGCTGCTGGTCATCGCGCTGGTGACTGCCGCGGCGGTCATCGTGACGGCCGGCCTGTCGCAGCATGCGCCGCGGGAGATGGGAACGCATTGGCCGGCAATGCTCGTCGCCACGTCGGCGTCGGCGACGGTGTTTATTCTGTGCTGTCTGGCGATTCGCGCCGGACGGCTTGGCCCAGCCGCCGCGCTCGTGGCGATGCTTTTCGCGGTTCTGTCCTGTCCGGTGGCGGAACTCAACAGCCAATCCCGGTGGCAACGGTCGGGTTATACCGATGCCCAGACGATCCGCGCCATCGTTGGGCCTGAATCGTCGCTGACCGCCGGCAAACTGATCTGGGACAAACCGGAATTGTTGTACTACACGCACCTGCCGATTCACGGCGTGCGCCACGGCCTGACCTGGCCGCTGTCTTCGCCGGTGAAGGGCTGGATGGTGCTGGACCGCCGCGAGTGGCAGTCGTGGAAAACCGCTCATGTTCCGCATGTGCAGCACGTCACGGAACTGGCGTCGGCCGTGCTGGTCCACGTCGAATGAAATACCGAACATTTACCGTACAAAATCATTGACAGCGCTTCCGGTCAAGCTCTACGTTCATGGTGTCGCCGGATTCCGATCGCGCACGAAACCGCTGATTTTCCCAGCGATTTCGCGTGGATCGGGACAAAGGAGCCAGCCATGAGCGATCTGTGGCATCTGCTGACCAACACCATCGATCACAACCGCGGCATCGTCGCAGCCGTAGCGCTCGCCGGCGCGATGGCCTGCTGGCTGGTGGGATGCCAGGCCACAACGTCCAGCCTCATGCACGGCGATCAGCAGGTCACCGCGTCGCAACTGCACGACGAGGCCATGCAGCTCGATCAGCAGCTTCAGAAGCAGCGTCGCGCGATTGAAACGCAAATCTCCGACTACAACGCGGAAGTGGAGTTGCTCAAGCAGCGTGCCGCCGCCGCGACGGAGGATCTTCAGCGCCAGAACGAACTGCGACAGCAGATCGTGCAGACGCTTGGGGGATTTGCCGCGCAGGCTGTCGGGGGAACCTTTGATCCCATCAGTGCCGTCAGCGCCGTGATTACGCTTGTCGCCGGGGCCGCGGCCGCGGGGCTGGGTTACGACAACCGCCGCAAGGACCAGGTCATCGCCGACCTCAAATCCACCGGCCTGACCGCGACCGCATCGCCCGGGTCCGTTTCCGCATCCTCGGCGTCCTGAACCCCAAACATCCCGTTTTGCTCTGGTTTTTCGGAGGTTGCTCCATGCCCTACCGACCCGGCGACACGTTGACCACGCAGTTCACGACGCAGCGCGGGGACACCGGTGCCGCCAGCGACGCCGACGAACTGCCCACCGCCGCCGTCAGCCGCAATGGCGTTGACGACAGCGGCGTGACGCCGACCGTGACGAATCTCGCCACCGGTCGCTACCGCGTGCAGGCGACGATTCCCGAAACGTATCAGCCCGGCGACGTGGTGCAGATCGTCGTCAGCGCCACCGTGGCCGGCGTCACCGGCGTTGCCGTCGTCGATTCCTTCGTGATCGACGCCAAACGTCTGGCGGACCTGCACGATTTCGATCCCGCGTCGCAGTCGGTGGTCGTGTCCGATCTCACCACTGCCGCGATGGGCTCGCTCTTCACCATCGACACCGGCGTCGCCTTCGCCGATGCCGTGCTGGGGTCGGTCGTGCGTGAAATCGCCGATCACACCGGCCTGGGCTGGACGGAAGAAGAACGCATGCAGATTCGTCATCGCCTCGGACTCGACGGCACGAAATCCGCGCCGCTGACCGCGGGCGATCTCTCGGACATCAAAGTCATCCTTCAGGCGGCGACACGCAAATGAACCGCATCAGTCAATACGGTTGGGCCATCACGCTGTCGATCACCGTGCTCGGCTGGGTCTGGGTCGCGGCCAGCGACCGCAGCGTCGCGCTCGAACGCATCCGTGAACTGGAAATCAAACTCCAGTCCACCCAGCATCGCGGCGATCAGACCGCCGGGGCCCTGGCGGAGTACCAGATCACCCTCGCCCAGATTCGCACCGATGTCGGCTGGATTCGTCAGGAACTGCGTCGTCTGGCCAAGTCGGACCATCAGGAGTAAGCCATGTCCCCGGAACTTGTGGATCACGACAAGCTGGACTGGATCGAGCCGTCGCTACGGGCTTTAGCGATGCCGATCGAGCAGATCAAACCGGATCCCGTCAACGCGCGAAGTCATCCGCAGGCGAACCTGAGCGCGATCCTCGCCAGCCTGCGCGTTTTCGGCCAGCAGAAGCCGATCGTCGTCGGCGAAGACGGCATCTGTCTGGCGGGCAACGGCACGCTGGAAGCGGCGAGAAAGCTGGGCTGGACGCACCTCGCCGCCGTGCGCACGCGACTGGCCGGCCTGCACGCGCGGGCCTACAGCATCGCCGACAACCGCACCGCCGACACCAGCCAGTGGAACGAACGTCAGCTCGCCGAACATCTGGCGACGCTGCAAAACGCCGAGGATTTCGATCATCAGGCCACGGGTTTCAGCGATGACCAGATCGACGACCTGATCGCCAAGGCGGTGGGCCTCGCGCAGGACGAGGAGTTGGGCAAAGAAGCAAAGGTCGAGGATTTGTACCAGGTGCTGGTGGCCTGCGACGACGAAGACGAGCAGCGCGCGGTGTACGAGCAACTGACGCAACAGGGCCGGCGATGCCGGCTGCTGACGCTGTGAATCGGGAGGAAAGCAGTCATGCCGACCCTTGAAGTGGAACTGGAAACGCAGGTGCGCGAGAGCTTCCGCGTGAAGCAGGTGGCGGGGCTGTTCGACGTGGCGATCGCGGAGAAGAGCCGGCTTCGGGTTTCGGGCGATGTGCCGGGCCTCGACGAGGCATGGACGATCGGCGCGATCGTCGGCCCTTCCGGTTCGGGCAAGAGTACCATCGCGCGAAGAGCCTACGGCGAAGGCGTGGTGGCCGAGGGCGCGCTGATGCAGCAGTTCGACTGGCCTCGCGACGCCGCGGTGATTGATGGCTTCGGCGACGACCTCGACGGCAAGGCGATCACGAACATGCTCAACGCGGTGGGATTCAGTTCGCCGCCGGCGTGGGTGCGGCCGTGGCATGTGCTGAGCAACGGCGAAAAGTTCCGCGCCGATCTCGCCCGGGCGCTGCTGACGGACAAGCCGGTCATCGCTTTCGACGAGTTCACCAGCGTGGTGGATCGGCAGGTGGCGCGGTTCGGTTCCGCGGCCGTGGCCAGGGCGATCCGTCAGAACCGGGCGAAATGCAGGCGTTTTGTCGCAGTGACGTGTCATTACGACGTGCTGGAGTGGCTGACGCCGGACTGGTTCCTCGACATGGCGACCGGCCGGCTGGCCAGGGGGTCGCTTCAACGACCAGCCATTGAACTTGCCATCGGGCGCTGCGGTCGTGGCCTGTGGAAGCTGTTTCGTCCGCATCACTATCTGAGCGGCAATCTCAATCCCGTGGCGCGGTGTTACGCGGCATGTTGGAACAATCGGCCGATCGGCTTCTGCGCGACGATTCCCATGTTCGGCAAAACGGGACGCCGCATCGTGCATCGACTGGTCGTGCTGCCGGACTACCAGGGCCTCGGCGTGGGCGCGGCTCTGCTGGAAGCGGTGGCGGCACGGGAAGCGAAAAGCTCGGTCGTCAGCATCGTCACAAGCCATCCCGCGCTGATTCGTTCGCTGGCCCGGCGCAAGTCCACATGGCGCTGCGGCCACATCCAGAAATGCGGCATGCCGCATCGCGGACTGCTGGAACGGACGGGCAAACGCATGGGTTCCATCGGGCGCATCACCGCATCGTTCCGGTATCTGCCGGTCGCCCACAAGTCTCACGCGGCATAGACAGGGGAAGGGACGCGTATGACCACCAACGCATGGATGAATCATGAAGTCACGCACCACCGATGCGAGTTCCCCATCGTCCAGCATCACCGACCCGCAAGCGGAGCCGGAAGCACCGGGTCCGGTGAAGAAACGGCGGACTTCCATCGCCGACAGGCGGCAGCGTGTGCTGGAACTGCGCAAAGCCGGCATGTCCGAGCCGCAGATCGCGCGGATTCTTTCCCTGGCGCCAAGGACGGTGCGCGGCGATCTGAAAGCTTCGCTGGCGCCGGCCCTGGATATGCGGATCAGCGACGCGCGAAGTCTCGACATCGAGCGCATCGACATGGCGCTGCTGGCCATCTCCAAACTGGTCCGCAAGGGCGATCACCAATCCATCGACCGCTGGATCAAGCTGTGCGAACTGCGACGTCGGCTGCTGATGCCGTCGTCGGCGAAACGTGGCGCCGCGGACAAGCCGAATCTGCTGGTCAAGGTCGTGGCGGGATTCGATCTGGAGAAGGTGTAAGCGAGATGGAAGCCAAAGCCGATCTGGACATCGCCATCACGGAAGGCAATCGGCCCTACGAGCCGCGAGGCGCAGCGCTGGCGCTGTTTTCCTGCCGCGAGCGTGAAGTGCTGATGGAAGGCCCCGCCGGCACCGGCAAGACCCGCGCTCTGCTGGAAAAAGCCAATCTCTGCGCCATCAAGTACCCCGGCATGAGGGCGCTGCTCGTGCGCAAGACGCGCGAGTCCATGACACAGTCGGTCCTTGTGACGTTCGAGGAAAAGGTCGTTCCGCCGGACTGGCCGATACTCGCCGGGGCCAGCCGCGCGCAGCGCCAGTGCTACACCTATCCCAACGGCTCGTGCCTGGTCATCGGCGGCATCGACCGTTCCAGCAAAATCATGTCCACCGAGTTCGATCTCGTGCTGGCGTTCGAGGCCCGCGAACTGACGGAAGACGATTGGGAATGCCTGCTCACCCGTCTGCGCCACGGCGCGATGCCGTACCAGCAGGCGGTGGCGGACACCAATCCCGATCTGCCGAATCACTGGCTCAACCGTCGCGCCGGCGGCACGCGGATGATCCGTCTGCTCAGCCGGCACGAGGACAATCCCACGATTCATGCGGATTATCTGGCCAATCTGTCGCAACTGACCGGCGTGCGACGTCAGCGGTTGTACAAGGGCCAGTGGGCCGGCGTGGAAGGCCGGGTCTACGCCGATTTCGATTCCGCCGTTCACCTGCTGGACAAACGGGACATTCCGCCGGACTGGCGTCGCGTGCGGTCCATCGACTTCGGCTTCACGCATCCGCTGGTCTGTCAGTGGTGGGCGGTGGACGGCGATGGCCGGATGTATCTGTACCGCGAGCTGTATCGCACGCGCATGCTCGTGGAAGACGCGGCAAAACGGATTGTCGCGCTGAGCGAAGGCGAACGCATTGAAGCGACCGTGGCGGATCACGACGCCGAGGGCCGGGCGACGCTGGAACGCTACAACGTCGCCACGTTGCCGGCGGACAAGCGGATTCACATCGGCATTCAGGCGGTCAGCTCGCGTCTGCGCCTTGCCGACGACGGCAAGCCGCGATTGTTCCTGCTTCGTGACGTTCTCGTGGAGCGTGACCCGCGGTTGTCGCAGTGCCATGAGCCGGCCTGCACGCAGGAGGAGATCGACCACTACGTCTGGCCGCGCGAGCTGTCGGGATCCTCGCGCAACAGCGAGGCTCCCGCGCCGGGCTGCGACCACGGCATGGACGCCATGCGCTATGCCGTGAGCTATGTCGATGGATTGAATCACGCCGACGCCATGCTGGACATCCGTGTTCTCGGTGTACGTGAGTGAGCCTCAACAGGCCGCGGAACCATGTCTTGTCTCTTTTCATGGAGCTGATCGATGAGCTTGTGGACCACACTCAAACAGACCTTCCGCCGCACGGGCTATCTTCGCGCTTCGCTGGGTCAGAACGACGGCTGGCAGGGTTTGTCGTCCCGCATGAGGCCGTTTGATGCGGAAAACGCGGTCGGTCGGTTCCGGTCGTGGGTCTATGCCGCCGCCATGCTCAACGCGCATGCCGTGGCGTCGGTTCCGCTTCGGATGTACGTGCGACGTCGGCCGGGCCGCAAGCTGTTCCAGACGCGCAAGCCTTCCGCCGCCGCGCGAGCCTACCTCATCGGCGAGCAAGGCGATGCCCTGCGGCCCAGCCGTGTCGTCCAGCACAAGGCGTCCCACTGGCGAGGCGATTTCGAGTTGCTCAGTGAGCCGCATCCCGCGCTCGATCTGCTGTCCACCGTCAATCCCTACCACAACGGCTTCGAGTTGTCGGTGCTTCGCATGTTGTATCTGCAGATCACGGGCAACTGCTTTCTGCATGTGGTCAGCGACCCGATGCTTCGCCGACCGGAGGAGCTTTGGCTGATGCCCAGTCAGTGGACTTCGGTTCTGCCGAGCGGCGCCGGGTTCATCGCGGGTTACGAATATGGCCGCGATTTCACGGAGAAACTCACATTTTCGCCGGACGAGGTGATTCACTGGAAGCTGCCGAGCCTGGATCACCTGCACCTGGGCATGGGCCGGCTCGAAGCGGTCTGGTCCGCGCTGGCGCTGCACGACGCCAAGCGGACGATGGACCTGGCGCGGTTCGACAACCATGCCCGGCCCGACTTTCTGCTCGTGGTCAAACAGGGCGCCAGCGGCGAAGCACTGGACCGCTTCGAGAAACAGGTGGATCAGAAGCTCCGCGGCACGCGCAAGAGCGGAAGGTTCATCGCCATCACCGGCGACGTGCAGGCGGTGCCGCTGAACTTTCCGCCGGAGCTGATCGGCGACGCGGATCGCGTGCTGGAGGAAATCGCCGCGGGCTTCGGCGTGCCGATCAGCAAGCTGCTGGCCAACGACCCCAACCGTTCCGTGGCGGGGGTGAACGACGCGGCATGGCTGCGCGACACCATTCTGCCGTACTGCCGGCTCGACGAGGAAAAGCTCAACGAAAAGTACCTGCCTCTGTTCGGTATCGAGGACGACGCATTCCTGGCGTACGACAACCCGGTGCCGGAGGACAGGCGGTTCCAGCTCGATCGCCGGACGCGCTATGTGCGCGGCGGCATTCTCACGCCCAACGAAGCGCGCGCCGAGGAGGGACTCGATCCCCGGCCCGATGGCGACTGTCTGGCGTCGTCCGCTTCATCGTCTCGCTGAAACCATCGGAAACATCGGAGAAAACGACATGACCGACATGATCCGCAAACAATTCGCCGCCCAGTGGAGCGCGCTGCCCGGCGAGCGTTCGGTGATCGCCGCCATCAGCACCAGCGAGGTGGACCGCGACGGCGATGTGCTGATTCCCCAGGGCTGCGACGCCGCGGATTTTCTGCGTTCGCCGACGGTATTCTACAACCACGACTACAGCCTGCCGGTGGGCAAGTGCGTCGCCATTCGCCGGCTCGATGAACGACTGGAAGCCAAAACGCAGTTCGCGCAGAAGCCGGAGGGCCATCCCGGCCCGTGGCTGGCGGACGTGGTGCTGTCGCTGTGCCAGCAGGGCGTGATCAACGGATTCAGCGTCGGCTTCGTGCCGGTGGAATCGCGCAAGCCCTCGCGTCACGACCGCGAACGCTTCGGCCCGCGGGTTCGTCACGTGCACAGCAAATGGAAGCTGTTGGAGTACAGCGTCGCGCCGCTGCCGTCGAACCAGGACGCGCTGGTGCAGGCGGTGAGCAAGGGCATCGTCAGCAAGGATGACGCGACCAGTCTCTGGCCGGGGCTTGTCTTCAGCGAAGAGCTTCCGAGAGCGTCGAAGCGGCTGGTGATGGTGATGCCTTCCATGCCGCGTTCGCCGGTGGATGTCGAAGGCGTGGTGCGACGTGTCGTGCTGCGATCGAGCGGTCGTCTGTACGACGGCTCGTAAGGTTCGCGGTGGATCAGGTCAGGCGATTCCGGGCCGGATGACGTCGAACGTCGGGCCGGAGGGATTCGCCGCGCCGGCGATCCGCGTCAACGTGTTTCAGATCAACCGAAATCAGGAGCAATTCCCATGGAAACGAAGAAAACGCTTGCATTGGATGTGTTCAGGAGTCAGGTGCTTCCGCTGCTGAGCCATCGTCACGGCGGCGGCGAATCGCTGAAGAAGGGTCTCGAACGTTTCACCAGCCAGACGCAGATCGTGGACGACGACGGCGTGGAGGTGTCGGTCGAGGCGATGCTGCCGGAGGATGGCGATGCGGCGGCGCAGGCCGGCGATATCGACGAGGCCCGCATCGAACAGCTCGTGCGGAAGGCGCTCGACGGCATGAAGGAAAGCGCCGGCGTGCAGACCAAGGCCCGGGGTATCGCGGCTCGCACGCCTGCTTCCGTCAGCGCCCAGGACACCGGCCGATTCGACTCCTTCGGCCAGTTCGCCCTGGCCGTGCACAAGGCCGCGGCCAAGGGCGGGAACATCGATGAACGTCTGATCACCAAGGCGCCGTCCACCTTCGCCAACGAAGGCGCCGGCGACAGCGGCGGCTACCTCGTGCCTCCGCAGTGGGCGGACAGGATCTGGCGGATCGTCGTCGGCGAGGAATCGCTGCTCTCGCGGACCAATCAGATTCCCACCACGCGCAACGCGCTGAGCCTGCCGGTAAGCCAGAGCACGCCGTGGGGCACGGGCGGCGTGCAGGCGTACTGGACCGACGAAGGCGGCACGATCAGCCAGAGCGCGCCGAAGTTCGAGTACCGCAACCTGCGTCTGAACAAGCTGGCGACGCTGGTTCCGGCCCGCGATGAGCTGCTGGAGGATTCGGCGGCGCTGGATGCGTTCATCGTCCGCGAGGCAGGCCGGGCGATCCGCTACAAGTCCGATGACGCCATCGTCAACGGCGACGGCGTGGGCAAGCCGCTGGGCATCCTCAACAGCGCCGTGCTCGTCACCGTCAGCAAGGAAAGCGAGCAGGACGCCAACACGGTCCTCGGCGAGAACGTGGCCAAAATGTACGCCCGGATGCCCTCCGGGAGCATCAACCGCGCCGTGTGGCTGATGAACCAGGATGTGCTGCCGCAACTGCTGACGATGAGTCTGGGCAATCAGCCGATCTACCTGCCGCCCAACGGCATCGCCGATGCGCCGTTCGGCACGCTGCTCGGCCGGCCCGTGCTGCTGAGCCAGCACTGCCAGACCCTCGGCGACAAGGGGGACATCCTCTTCGCCGATCTGAGCCAGTACCTCACGCTGACCAAGGCCGGCGGCATCAACGCCACGTCGAGCATGCACCTGTGGTTCGACTACGACGTCACCGCGTTTCGCTTCACGTTCCGCCTGGCGGGTCAGCCGTGGCTGTCGTCGTCGATCGATGTCGACAACGGTTCGGCGTCGCTGTCGCCGTTCATCGCCCTCGAATCGCGCTGATCGTGCAAGTCACCCCGTTTAGCGGCGAGGCCGCCCCGGAAGCAGGCCCGCCCAGTTTCCTCCCTTGAAAGGAATCTCAACATGTCCACCCCCAACAGCACTTTTTCCCAGCGCGTCGCGGTCGCGGCCGCGCTGGACCCGCAGTCGGTCGACAATACCAACGTCACCAGCGACTGGGCCAATCTGTCGAAGTTCGGCCGCGTGGCGTTCGTGGTCAATGTCGGCGCCATCGCCGCCACCTCGACCGTCGATGTCGCGTTGTACGAAGCCACGAGCAATGCCGGCGCCGGCGCTCAGGCGCTGACCGGCAAGGCCATCACCCAGCTCGTCACCGCCGGGGCCAATCAGCAGGCGGTGATCGAAGCCCGGGCCGATGAGCTGTCCGACGGCTTCACGCATGTCGCCTGCCGTGTCACGGTCGGCGTCAGCACCGCGGTCGTTTCCGCCGTCGGCCTGGGCATCGACGCCCGCGCCGAGCCGGCCAGCGACAACGACATCGCCAGCGTCGTGCAGATCGTGGCCGACTGATTCGTCCCATCCCACCCCCGGCCCTGTCCGCTTCGCGGCGGGCAGGGCTTTTTCCCGAGCATTTCACAAGGAAACCGGCCATGGCCAGCGAATTGGAAGTCACATACCAGGGCGACGCCACGCTGTACGCAATCCTCCGCCGTCACGAGGACGCGCAGGTGTTCAACGTCGCCACGCGGACGTTTGTCGGCTGGGCCGACGCCGATGTCGCTGACTACGACATCGTGTTGTCGGACCGTGACGGCGATCTGTATCAGGGCGACTGGCCCAGTGACATCAATGCCGGCGATTATCGTGTGTTGTACTACCGGCAGGAAGGCGAGTCGCCCGCGATCACCGACCTGCTGCTGGCGACCACCGATGTCTACTGGAACGGCCACGACATCGCCACCGCCACGAACATCGCGCTGCGCGACGACGCGCTGACTTCGCTGGCTACGGTCAAACGGTTTCTCCGCCTCGATCACATCGCCGACGACACGCTGATCGCGGAGCTGATTAATCAGGTGACGGGGAAGATCGAGCGTCTTTGCGGCCGGCGGTTCAAGCTCGCGGTGCATCGCCAGTGGCTGGAGCCTGGCTTGCTGGGCATGGCATTTCTCGCGCAATCGCCGGTGAAAACCATTCGTCGCGTCGCCGGTGGCAGGGGGGCGGCGCTGAGCGTGCGCTACGAAGGCAGCGCGATCCATGCCGCGGCGGCGGTGACGGAGGAAAGCGTGGACCTGATTCAGCGCGACGCGGACGGCATCGCCACCACGACCAGTCTGAACTTTGACCAGTACGGCTCCACGGCGGCCATGCGAACCGCCATCGCCGCCGTATCCGGCTGGTCGGCGACGCTGACGCGCAATGTCTCTTCGACGTGGCTGATTCCCCGTCCCGGCGTTTTTGCGATGGGGCGAAACGTCGAATTGGCCTGGCCCGATCAGGACGAAGACAGCGTGCGATGCCAGCCTGCGATCGGCAGCCTGATCTGGCCCGAGCCGTGCATGGTGCATGGCCCGGTGCTGGTGGAATACGAAGCGGGCTTCGACCCCATTCCGGACGACCTGCGGGCTGTGGCGACGGAACTGGTGGCGCAGGCGTACCACGCGGGCCGGCGGGATCCGTCGGTTCGCCGCGAAAATCTCGGCGATTTCAGTTACACGCTGGTCGATGCGATGGACCTGACCGACGGCCAGCGTGCGAAGCTGTTGCCCTATCTGCACATTCCTCTGGCGCGGGAGAACTGACATGGCACACGCATCACCGGAACATCTGCTCGATCGCACGCTCAGCGCGCGTCGCGCCACGACGGTGGCCACGCCGGGCGGCACGCCGGCGCGGCAGTGGCAGACGCACATCGCCAAGCTGCCCGGCCGCGTGAGGCCGCGAGGCACACGCGCCGTCGGCGATCGGCATCTGCGGCTGTTCACCGTGTACGTCGACGCCGGCTGCGACATCGTCAGCGGCGACCGCGTGGTCGATGGCTCAATCGTCATGAACGTGCTGGCGGCGCAACCCATGGACAAGCCGGCTTCGATGCTGGCCCTGATGACGGAGGAGGTGATCGCATGAGCGCGACGATTCCCACGGAAATGCTGGTGGATTCGGTGTACAGCCTGCTCAGCGCCGGTGAACCGGCGAGCGCGGCATGGTCGAGTCTGTCGGGCCGGGTTTACCACCTGATCATCCCGTCCTGGTCGCCGAGGCCGGCGGTGGTGTTTCGCGTGGTGAAGCTGCGGAAAAGAAGCTATTTCCGCGGCCGGCCGGATGTGGAAGGGCAGATGCAGATCGACGTCGCAGGCCTGCCGGAGGCGAACCTCGACGACCTGCTGGCCATCGAAAACGCCGTACTGGCAAGACTGGATGACCGGGTGGTCAAAGGCGTGGACGGCAGCCGGTTTTCCTGCTGGTCCACGTCACGCGGCGTCGTGAATGCGGACGTTCAATCCCTGTCCCTGCGCAGCACATGGCAACTGCGACTGTCCGGTTCACGGTAAGCGGAACTGTCCGGTCAGCGGTGAAAGGAAACAACCATGGCGGAAGTGAGACTGGATCGCGTGGAAGGCACGAGGCTGGAAGTCACCAGCCAGGGCGTGAAACTCACGCGGCAGGCATACGTGACGGGTCTGAGCGGCGGTTCGAGCGATCGGCTGACGGCGGCGCTCCATGCCGCGGGAATGCCTCGCCTCGGCGATCCGCATCCGACCTCGCCGACCATGCGGGTCAGCGCCGTTCGCGCCGAGCCGGACGGCGACAGCGCCGCGGTGATCCACATCGACTACGCCGGCCCCGACGCCAGCACTACATCGAAACCCGTCGTCGAACTTGGCGTCACAACGCAATCCCGCCGCACTCCGGTCGATCGGCACGGCAACGCCATCGAGGTCAGCCACACCGCCACGGGCGATGAAGCGGATCGCGTTCGACAAGGCGCGGTGGCGACGGTGATATCGCCCAGCGCCACGCTGTCGTTCACGCGCGTCGAAGCCGTCTTGCCGCTGGCGTTGGCGCAGCGGTTTGTCGGCACGGTCAACCGCGCCGCGATTTTCGGCGCGGCGTCCGGGCAATGGCTCTGCACGGCAATTACGGGGCAAAGCGACAACGGCGGCCGAACGTTCCGCGTGCGATATGAGTTTCAGTTCAGCGCCGCGGGATGGCGGCCCACCGTGTGTTTCACGGATCCGCTCACAGGCCGGATTCCGGCCAACCTCGAACCCGGAGCCGGCATCGTTCAGGTGGACATGCACCAGCCGGAAAACTTCGAGGAACTGGGGCTGGCGTAAGTTTTCCTTCACTCATCAGCACATCAGGCAAGGAGACATGGATATGGCGACGTTGCGTTGGCTCGGAGAAGCGGCGTCGGTGGCGCAGGTCACGACGGTCACCGTCGGGGGCACGGTCGGGTCGGAAACGTTCACGCTGACGGTCGGCGGCGTGGAGCTGACATGCGAGGCCGGGGCAAGCGACACGGCTTCGGTCGTGGCGGCGGCAATCCGCGATGCGTGGAATGCCTCGACGCATCCGTACTTCGCGGCAGTGTCCGCCATGGCGGACGCGGAAGTGGTGACGCTGACCGCCGACGTCGCCGGCGTGCCGTTTGTTGTGTCCGCATCGGCGACCGGCATCGCGACGCTCACGGTCGCCACGCCGACGCCCAGCGCCGGGCCGCACGACTGGTCCTCGGCCGGGAACTGGTCCACGGGCAACGTGCCGGCCGATGGCGACACCGTCATCCTCGAACACACAAGTCAGCCGCTGGTGTGGGGCCTGGATCAATCGTCGGTGACGCTGGCGGCGCTGCGGATCGGCCGGAGCTTCACCGGCGTGCTGGGCCTGCCGGAGTCGGTCTTCGCACTGGATCACGAGACGGTCAGCGAACAGTGCCGCGAGTACCGGACGGCGTCGCTGAAGATCGGCGCGACGAAAGTGGTCATCGGCCAGATCATCGGCGGATCGGATGCTGTCGGCGCGGGACGCATCCGTCTGGACACCGGTGCGGCGCAAACGGAACTGCTCGTGCTGCACACGGCGGAGTCCGGCGTGGATGGCTCCTTGCCGCCGGTGCGATGGATCGGCAGCCACGCGGACAACGTGGTGATCGTCACGCGAGGCCGGGTGGGCCTGGCGGTCGATCATGGCGATGACGCGGCCACCGTGTCGGCGTTGCACGTGGGCCAGCAGGGCCGGCGCGCGATCGATGCGCATGTGGAAGTCGGCGCGGGCGTCGCGCTGACCACGCTCCATCAGGCGGGCGGTCAGATTGCGATGGCGTGCGGCGTTGCCACGCTGCGCCAGACCGGCGGCACGCTGACCATCCTCGGTGAAGGCGCCGTCGGAAGCGCCACCGTCGGCGGCGTCGCCACGTTCAACACCGGCGGCGATGTGACGAGTCTGACCGTCACAGCCGGCGGCGTGGCGGATTTTTCGCAGGATCCCCGCGATCGCCAGGTCAGCGCCTGCCGGCTCCACGCCGCGGCGGCGCTGCGACTGGACAACGGCCATGTGCTGAGCGTCAGCTTCCCCGCCGGCGTGGATCTGGTCGGATGCCGCCTGGCGGATTGCGCTATCGACTTCGGCGCTCACGTGCGACTGAATGTCGCCGCGATCACGGCATGACGACCGATCGGCTCAGCCCTGCCCGCTGCCTGACCCAGGACCATTCCGCAGCCACCGGGCGATAGTCGGTTTCCGTGGGAATCCCCGGATATTTCCGCCGGATGAACTCGGCGACGGAATCGTCTTCCACGGTGGGCATGTGCAGGGGATTCCAGCCGCAGTAGGACGACTGCGCGTCGAGGCCCGCGAGAAAGGCGTCGCATTCCTCGTTGAAGGTCGTGCGGTGAAGCGGATGCAGGGCGTGCACCGTTTCGTGACACAGCGTGTCGGCGAGCAGGATGTTCGAGGGCACGGCATAGGTCTGATCGTCCGCCCGGAAGACGCGGATGTAAATGGTGACGTTGCCGGTGTATTCCTTGTAGGTGATGCCCAGCGAATCCATGTGGGTGGCGAAGACGATGCGCCGGGCGTCGCGGAGCTGTTCCAGTTTCGTGAGGATGGTGTCTCCCCGAAGGGTGTTGCCCCACGGTGTCTGTCGAAGGCGGTTGATGACCTGGGAGACGCGGGCCAACCCCTGCGCCTGCACCGAGGCGGGAGCGGGCGTGGGACGCTGACTCTGACGATAGCGCGTGGCCAGACCGATCGCGGTCAGACCGACGACGAGAATCAGCGTCATGCGCCAATGCAGACGCATTTGACTCCGCAGCCAGGGACGCCAGTACGAGCGGTCGATGCTTTCAGTCATAGCGCACCCACTTGGCGACGACCTTGGACATCCGGACGATGTGTTCCTTGAGGACCAGCATCGGGGGATATCGCCGGTTGTCGGGAATCAGTTCCACGGACAGGCCGCGGTTGAACACGCGTTTGAAGGTGCAGGTGCTGTCGCGTTCGGCGCCGAGCCGGACGAACACGGCATCGCCGTCGCGGATGGCGGCCTGCGGTGAACAGATGACGGTGTCGCCCTCGTGGAACTCGGGCATCATGCTGTCGCCGACGACGACGAAGGCGAAAGCGGTCGGATCATGCACGCCCGAACCGATGCGGGGGACGTAATCCCATCCGACGCCGGCGTCCAGACTCATGTGCTCGTAATCCACCGGCCCGCCGGCCGGAGCGCGGTTGATCACCGGAATGCCGCCGTTGGGATCGCCCTGCTGCTGGGGGACCACCGCCGGCTGGTACAGGGCGTCCAGCTCCTTCACGGTCACACCCAGCCCGTGCGCCAGGCATAAGCGTGTGGACTCTTTGAGATCCCCCGGCTCCGCAATGGTGCGTTCAATCTTGCGAATGGTGTTGGCGTGCAGACCGCTGCGCTGGGCCAGGTCGTCCTGACTCCAGCCCCGTTCAGCCCGGGCGGCTCGAATGCGGTTGCCAAAGTGCGCCATGTCGGCCTCGTTCTGTAACCAATCTTACATGCCGTCAAACCATTCCTTAGCGCATTACTTGTCGGAAACTCACAATATCCCGCTTCGGATTACATCGGTCATTTCGTCTGTAATCAACAGAAAACATGTAATTCTGCCACAAAATAGCGAAATTTTTCTTGAATGTTAGGTAATTGTACGGTACTATATCAACAGTAATGTAGAAAAACAACAAAATTGTGAATTAAGAACAGCAGCACGCAAGCGTTGCGTGCCGCGCGGATGGGAGGCTCAGCGTTTGAAGCTGACGGGAACGGCGACACCCCGGCCTCCCATTCCGTGGGGTGAAGGCAGCCCCCCCCCGGAAGTTTTTCCCCGGATGCAGTCTGGGCAGATGTGCGGTCGGCTTCGTGGGAACGAGCTTTCGGGATTCAAGGCTGGGCCTGTGATCCGTTCGATCCGGATCCACCCCATTTCCTGCACCTTCCAACTTCCGAGGACTTGACCATGGACGACACCTGGCCCGATACGGAGCATCCCGCGGTTCATGACTTGAAGCTTGAGGATCAGGAGCCGTGGGAGCCTGAGCCGTCGGTGACGATTTCCACGCATTTGATGCACAGCCGGATTCAGGCGGTGCATTGCCGTCTGCTCGAACGAGCGACTCTGGGCCGGCTGACTTGGGAAGGCGACCGGATCGTGCCCACCGGACGCGCGACTCGTCCTGTGCCGGCATGTCAAAATGCGGTTCTTTTCGCGTCACCGGAACTGATCCGGGACGACGGGATGATCCCATCGGCGAACGCTTCCGATGTCCGGTGTCTTACGACAACCTGACCTTCACGGTTTTGATCTCAAATGCCCGGAAAGTCATCGTCAGTTCATGCTCCTTCGTCGTCATCGGCGATTCGTTTCGTTCGAGCATGTTGACTTCGCACGCATGGTCGAAGTTCAGCGGACTGGTCAGCGTGGCGGTCCTCGGGCTGCCGGAGACTTCGTACAGGCGAAGGACCACGTGGTCGTCGTCCTCGGCTTTCTTGACCACTTCCAGCACGACATGGGGATGGTCCAAGCGGAAGAGGCTCAGCGTGTCAGCCTTGCCGTCGTGTCTGTCCGTCGGCGTCAGGGTCAGCGGGACATTGAGGTTGTACGCTTCGCGCACGACTTGGGCGATGCCGGCTTCACGCGCGTAGGGCAGGAAGCTGTAGGTGAAGCAGTGGGTTCCCATGTCCATCTCGGCATCGGGGGATTTCGGCGAGCGGAGCAAGGTCAGGCGCAGGACAGCCTCCCGCGCGTCGCAGCCGTATTTGCCGTCGTTGAGCAGGGCGGCTCCGCGGGCGCCGTCCTCCAGCGCGACCCACTTGTGGGCGCACATCTCGTAGCGATCCCGGTCCTGTTTCAGGTTGGTGTGAACGTTGCGGTTGATGTGGCCGTACTGGATTTCGCACTTGGCTGTCTGGGCGAACACAGCCACGGGGAACGCCGCCTTGAGCCACTGGTTGGATTCGTGCCAGTGGACACGGGTGACGAAGTCGATGCGCCGTTCCTCGGCGTGGAACACCATGTCCTGCGTCAGGCGTGATTGTCTGCCAAGCGGCATCTCGCAGCGCAACTGGAAAAGAATGTGGCCGTCGGAGACGACGATCGGTCGAGCGGGGGGGAGGCAGGTTTCCGTTTTCAGACGGTGAGCGCTGTCGATGTTCCATGCGTCGCAGACCAGCGTCGCATCCTCGCCCATTTCAAAGGTATTGAGCGCTTGATCCGGCTGAACGAATTGATGTCCGGTCGCATGATCGAACAGGCTCACGATGCGACCGCGATCATCGAAGCGGACGTCGTAGTGCGGCGTGGTCAGCGTGTCGCCGGTGTAGCGGAACGGCGAAGCCAGCGGCGTTTGCCGCGAGGATTCCAGGCTGTACACGGCAGCGCCCATGGCGGGCGCGGAGACGACGAACACCTGCTGCGCTTGGCCATCGAGATTTTTCGTGGTCTGACCGAGGCTGATCGGCGCGTCGGCACGGACTAGCGCTGCGCCGTCCCCGGCGTCGGTCAACAGGACAGTGGACCTGCGATCCCACGACAGGCTGTTGAAGCACACATGCGGGCGCGCGGTCTTTTCCGTGTTCAACACGTTGGCCAGCATGTTCTTCCGCGGCTGGATCAGGCCGTCGAGCGTGTCGGCGATTTCCGTCTGATCCGCCGCCAGTTCCTCGTTGACTTTGTGGAAGGCAGCCCCGGTGATGCCGTCGTGAAAGTGGGTCGTCAGCAGTTTCTTCCACGCGCCCCGCAGGTCGTCGGTCGGATAGGCCATCGCCTCGCTGTTTCCGGCGGCATTCAGGCGTTCGCGCACCGCAGGCCACACGGAGGGCATGGTCATCGCCGCCAGCCATTCCGTTTCGCGGAACTGCCGTTCGAGTTGCCTGTTGTTTTTTTTGAGATGGGCGTTGGTGGTGAATGTGCCCTGGAAGTAGGGGATTTCCAGATCGCCCTGCCAGACGGGGAGATTGTTCGCCTCGTCGAACATGGCATGCAGGGCGGAGGACAGATTGTTCCACGCAGCTTTGGGGCAGCCTTCGAGATCGCGTACATAGGGCATGACGACCATGTCGGATCGCGTGGTGCCGCCGCCGCCGTCACCGTAGCCGGCGCAGGCCAGTCGCTGGCCGCCGACTTCGGGATGGCGCACCAATTTGCCGGCGTTGACCAGTTTTTCGGGATTGACGCTCATGCCATATCCGCTGCTGAGCAGCAGGGCGTCGACCGCCGAGCCGTCGATGCCGCGCCATTGGAAGAGGTCGTAGGGGAAATCGCGGCCGGCGACGGGATCGTTGCCGCCGATGCGGGTGGAGACGAAGAACCGCACTTCGCATCCGCGGAGTATCTGGGGCAGCGCGGCACTGTGGCCGAAGTTATCCGGGGCCCAGAAAGCATCGCCCTGGCTGGCGAAATAGTGCCGGGTCGTCTGGTGGCCGAGGATGAACTGACGGATCAGCGATTCGCCGCCGGGCAGGTTGGTGTCGGTTTCCACCCAGGCGCTGCCGTTGGGATCCCACCGGCCTTGCTGATGGGCCTGCCGAATCTTCGTGAGCAGACTGGGATACAACTGGGCGATCCAGTCCACGTGGCACGGCTGGGATTGGAGGAAGATGAAGTCGGGGTGTTCTTCGCCGAGCCGAATCATGCTGGAAAAGGTGCGGGCAATCTTTCGCCGGGTCTCCGCGCGCTGCCACAGCCAGGTGGTGTCGAGATGGCCGTGGCCGATGCAGTGGATCGACAACGCCGAGTCGCCGTTGCGGCACTTCAGCAGCGGCTGCAACTGGTCGCAGGCGTCCTTCGCCTGCTGTCGCTGATCCGCCGGCGAAGCGGTGAATTTCACCTTCATCAGCGCGTGGTAAAGACCGGAGAGGATGTTTCCTTTGCGGATGGAATGGTCTTCCAGTTGGCTCGCCAGGTTGTAGAGGATGAACGCGGCATAGTACAGGTCGTACAGCGGCTGATTACGGACCAGCAGCCGCGCTTCGCGGAAGTAGAGCGGGTGATCGTCCTGCCAGCTTCCGTGGCCGGCTTCCAGAGGCCCGCGGGCATAGTTGACCAGCAGGCGGTTGCCGCCCTGAAAGGAAACGAAATCGTCACTGCCGCCGGAGGGCATCTTGTGGCCGGCGTAGGTTTCCACGTGAATGCGGAAGGTTTCACTCGCCTTGGCACTGTCGGTCAGCCGGATTTTCGTGTGATAGTGATTGGCCCCGCCCGCCGGCTCGCCGTTGACGTAGACCAGGCTGTCGATGCTCGGCATGAGCTGCGCGTACAACGCCCTGCCGCGCGCCGCTTCGGGAACGGTCGCCGTGGCGCGGAACCACCACGTCGTCCACTCCCGGCCGAACGCATAGGGCAGCGGCGCGTCCGTCCACGTCAGATGCTCCGGCGGCTGCGCGTAGTCCCGATCCGCGATGGCCGTCTGCACCGCCAGCCGGCCAAGGTCGTCGTACTTGCGGCCGTCGAGGTAGACCAGGTAGTGCCGAATGATCTCGTGGACGTTGGGGATCAACATGCGTCAATACTCCGCCGCCGAAATCAGGGATGAGGTTCACCACCGGGGGAAAACCGTAAGGCAGCTTGATAAAACGTATTATTATTCCGATATGGCGTCTCAGCGTCAAGCCTGTTCCCGGCGGGACAGAACGAACGCATGTGCATGCCACGAGCCGCGACGGTGACAAAGCGGACGACCTGCTGCCGCCGGGGTTGCCGGTTATGGCATTGCTCTCCTGTGTTTGGAGGCGGTTCGCTTCCTGTCGGTCGCGGATCGTGTTGCCCGATTTCCCACTGCGTTGATCCTGCTCATCCTCGGCTTGCCACGCCAGCCCGGAACAGTTCGAGTTACAGTACGCCGCTGTTGCAGCGTGAATCCCCGCGCCAACCGTTCGTGGGGAAGGCCAAACCATGACGACTCTGCCCAATCGAGCGTATGTCATCCTCCGTCTCAGCGGCGGGCTGGGCAACCAGATGTTCCAGTACGCGCTGGGGCTGGCGATGACGGGATGGCCGAGGAAGAGCGGCCGGCCGTCGAGGTCGTCCTGGAGAACGCAGTAGCCGACGCCTTTCTCCACGGGCATGATGCGTGTGCGTGGCGTGTGGCCCTGGAGCATGCCACTTTTCCGCACTGGGCGAAGCGTCACGGAACAACGGCAGGTTCATGCCGGCATGCGCCAAGTCGGCCTGTCGCATGTGGCTTCCGGCGGCGGTGAAGAGGGGTGTTGCAACTTGCCCCTCAGCCCCCGGCTCCGTCGGGGGACATCACCGAACTTCCTGTCGCCCCATCGCCGGCATCCATCCATGGCGCAATCCCAAACACGGAACAAGGTACGGAGCGAAACAGGTTACAATGGGATATATTATCTTCTTGGTAACAATTGGTTTACAGCGATAATGGAATGCAAATTTCCATCGCGTGTTCATTCTCGCTGTCTTGCAAAGTGAACGCGACGACTTTCGTGCGGGCCGTCGTGTTCGTCGTGCCGTGGTGGTGAATCTTTCGTGCTGCGAAAAAAGACTTGCATTGGCGCGGAGCAGACGGTAAACTATAGAAGATAAACAAATATCAAGTAATGTTTATCAGAAAAGCAAACCATGTCCAACATCCGTGAAATCGCACGCATCGCCAAAGTGTCGCCCACCACGGTATCGCTGGTGATCAATGATCGTGGCCGGGTGGGGGAGGTGACGCGTCAGCGTGTGCGGGATGCGATGGAGCAGTTGGGCTATGCCCCGCGAGGACAGGGAAGGCCCAAGCCGAAGGTGCAGGTGTGGCGACTGGCGATTCTGTTCGCCCCCAGCCGGACCGGCGAGATGCCGATGTTGGAAGCGACGCGGAAGCTGATCTACGACATGCGGCAGGCGGCGCTGGGCGCCGGGGCCACGGTGGACTTCTTCGGCGGCATGGGCCACTTTCAGCGTGACGGGCTGTTTTCGCCGCTGCTGACTTCCGATGAACTCGACGGCGTGATTCTGCTGCAGCCTTCGTCGGAGGACGGATATCAGTCGTTCATTCTGGAGCATGGCGTGCCGCTGGTGATTTTCGATCGCCGGCCGGTGGCGGAGGAGTTCAGCTTCGTCGCGGTCGATGGCGAAGGCGGTTGCCGGCAGGCGATCGACCATTTGTGGGATCTGGGTCATCGACGGATCGCGGTGCTGCACCAGTCGGAGCAAAGGCCGCACCTGATTTCCCGTCATCTGGCCGCGGTCGACGCCCTTCGTCGGCACGGCGTGGAGCCGGCGGCCGTGGAGCCTGTGGATCGCAATGACGGCGACGACGTGTTTGACCAGAAGGCGCGGCGCGTGCTCTCGACCGGCGCTACCGCGGCCCTGGTCATCTGCGGCCAGAGCGTCGTCCGCTGCATGAACAGCCTCAATCATCTGGGCCTTGATGTGCCCGGCGATTTCTCCATCGTCGGCTTCGACGATCTGGGCCTCCAGTCCGCCATCGGCCAGCAGGCGACCGCGATCACCGCCGACCGCGCGTTTGTCGCCCAGGCCCTGGTCCAGACCCTGCTCGAACTGCTGGACCAGCGCGAGCGCGTGACATTCCGAGGCGTCACCGTTCGCGCGTATCTGTCCGACCACGGCACCACGGGGCCTTGTCGGTCCCTGAATCCTGAATGTCACGTCTCCTGAAGTCTGCACCTTACCGACCACGGAAAGGAACGATCATGCGAAACTTTCCCCACCGAACCGCACGGCGACTCAGCGCGTTTACGTTGATCGAGCTGCTGGTTGTCATCAGCATCATTGCACTTCTCATTTCCATACTGCTGCCGGCGCTGGCCAAGGCGAGGGCGGCGGCGCGGACGACCGAGTGCGGCCAGAAGCTGAGGCAGATCGGCATCGCGCTGGAAAGCTATGCCGCGGACAACCGCGCCATCTACATGGATTACTACAGCGGCGGCGGCGTGACGGGAACCATCTGGGTCCGCTCCCTGGCGGCCTACCTCGGCATGTGGCCCAACTGGGACCGTTGGGGCGAGCGGCCGCACGCCTACATCTGTCCCACCTCCGTCGAAGTCGACGAGATCAACAAAGGCTCCTACGCCGGTACAAGCTGGTGGGTCACGTCCTACGGCATGAACGCCCGCAACGGCTACCAGAAACGCGATCTGATCCAAAGCCCGTCCCGCAAAGTCTTCGTCAACGACAGCATGGGCAAGTACATGTCCTATGAGCCGTGGGGAGGCAACAATTACACCCCCAGTAACCGCCACGAGAACAGCTACCAGGCGCTCTTCTTCGACTGCCACGTTCGCCGGCACCAGTTGGGCGAACTGATCGATGCTGCGAAGTATTGGAACTTGCCCTGATTGGTACGTTCGATCGCTTTGCCCGGTATTTTCATCCTGAGAGGTTTTGCCATGATGAATGTCCATCGGCGTGCGTTGCTGGTCTGCGTCATCGCCGGTCTGGTGTCCTCCGCCTCCGCCGCACAGACGACGTTCCGTTTCGACTGCGGCCCGCGCGACCAGAAGCTGGCCGAAGGCTACGTCGCGCTCAGCGGCAAGGATGTGTACAACGCCCAGCGCGGCTACGGGTTTCTCAAGTCATGGGGCGTTGACGCCGGCGGACGCGAACATGCGGACCTGCGCTATGTGGACAGCATCACCGCCCGCGACAGCGCGGACAAGTCGCCCGAGGACAACAACGTCACGTTCCGCGTGGACCTGCCCAATGGCGTGTATGCGGTGACGGTCTGGCTGGGCGATCCTTCGCCGCGCGAGGGACGCAAGGGCATGTGCGCGGCGATCAACGGCAAGGTGGTGCTGCCTGAGCCGGGCGTCGGCGGGTGGGGCCTGGTCACGGAGCGGAAACTTCCCGCCGTGGTGGAACAGGGCACGCTGGACCTGAACCTGTACGTCACGGGGACCGGCGGCTCGGCGCGGCTGGCGCTGCTGGCGATCACCGTGGAAGCTCCCGCGGATGATGCGGCCGGCGCGGCGCTGCGCAAGCAGTGGGAACAGTCGCCCGCGAAGGACGCCGCCGCGAGAAAGATCATCGTCGGCGACCAGGAACTGACGGAAGCCGGACGCCGCGGCGAACCGGATCGCGCTGCCATCCCGCACGACTGGCCCGTCCGCGATCTGCTGACTTTTTCCAGGTCCAGCCCCGGCGAAATACTCGGCTATTCCGTGCCCCGCGAAACGGAAATCACACGGCAACTCGAAGGTTTCGCCTGTCCCGGCGAAGACACGATGTTCTGGCTCGGCGTCCATGCCCTGCGCGAGGTGAATGACGTGCGGGCTTCGTGCTCGGACCTGATCGGTTCGGATGGCTACATCCCCGCGCACCAGACGACGCTGCATACGCTGACGACCCGGCCCCGCGCGTTGAGCGATCGATCGGGCAACGTGGCCAAGCTCGTCTGCGATCTGATGGAGCAAGACATCCCTTTTGTCTGAGGGCTGGAGGCAGTCAGCCTCTGGCCCTGACCGTGCATGTGCCGGCCGACGCCAAGCCGGGGATTTACACCGGCACGCTGCGTCTGTCGCCCGTTTCGGTTGATCCGCTGGATGTCACAGTGACGTTGCGTGTGCTGCCGCTGGTGCTGCGGCGACCGGCGGGAAAAGTGTGGCATCTCTTCAGCGACGCCGGACGATGGTCGTCGATGTCGGAACTGGCCCGCCGCGACGAAATCACCGACATGGCGAAACACGGCATCAACAGCATGTCGCTGGGCTATCCGCCGCTGGGCGCCAGCTACATCGAGCGGGATGGCCGGATTGTTGACGCCGACTATGGCGTCATGGATCACAGCCTGCGCATTGCCAGGGAAGCGGGCATGGACGGCCCGATGTTCGTCGCCTCCACCACGGGCATCGTCATGCGTCTGCGCGGCTGGTCGGTCAGCCACAGCGGCAACGCTCGACACGCTTTCCAGGAAGATGACCGCGGCGGCCATGCGATGGCGCTGGAACATGACGGCAAGGACGCGCGAACGGAGATCGGCACTGTCTGCGCCGCCATGCTGTCGCCGGGCCTGTCGGTGCGGCTGAGCGTGCGCTACCGCGTCGAAGGCCAAGGCCAGGCGACCGCCTCGCTGTCGTTCATGAAGTCGTACAAGCGTGATCCGGTCAAGGAGGGTCAGGTCAGCGGCCAGCTCGACGCCGCCGGCGGATGGCAGACGTTGTCGCTGGTGACGCAAGTCCCCGGGCAGGCGATCTATGGCCGGGTGTCGATCCAGTTTCACGGCGGGCCTGGCCGGCTCGTGCTCGATGATCTGAGGCTGGAAGGCCCGGATGGCCGGATCAATCATCTGGTCAACGGCGGCTTCGATCGCGGTCTGGACGGCGTTCGTGACAACACCGATCCCTGGCCGGACGACTTTGGCCGCGACTACATGGACGCGCTGTCGGCCCTGACGCGCGCGGTCGAGCGAGCGGGATTTGAAGCGTGGATCGAAGGCACGGATGAAGCGGGGAACAATCCTCTTTCCGTCGCCCGCGAGATCGGCGAACTGGACTGGGCCCGCCGCGCCGGCTGCCGGACGTGGTGCAATCTCAGTCCCGATCTGGCCCAGCGGATTCCCCAGTTTCTCAGCGGAATGTGCCATTATGTGAGCTTTCTGGGCGGCTGGGACGGTTGTCGCGGCATGTTGGAACAGGCGCGAGGTCGGGGCCAGAAGCTCTACTTCATTTCCTCCGGCAGCTACGTGGGGCAGGAGTTCGACCTGATGCCCAACCGCCTGGGCGTCGGGTTTTTCTTCTGGAAGTCCGGCTGCGACGGCACGGCCATCTGGACCTATTCGCGGCCCAGCGGCGATCCCTTCAACGATTTCGACGCCGGCTACAAGGACTACTGCCTGGTCTTTCCGCCGCGTCAGGCCGGTGGCCGTCCCGTGCCGACGCTGGGATGGGAAGGCGTCCGCGAAGGCTGGCGGGATTACCTGTACGCGCACACGCTGGAACAGGCGGTGGCCGACGCGGAACAACAGGGTCGTACCGAAGCCGCCGCGGTGGGGCGGATGGCGCTGGATTTCATCCGCGCGTCGTTGCCGTGGTTTGATGACGCGGAGAACGCGGGCTTCGACAATGCCGCGGCGGATCGTCTGCGCTGGCTGGCGGCATGGGCGACGATGCAGGTGCGACAGCCCGATGTTGCCGCATCCGCATCGCCGGTGGCGCCGATGGATCGGCTGACGATCCGCGAAATCGCCGCGCCGGCTGCGGCGCCGCTTCACGCAAAGCTGTGTTCGGACGTCGATCAGTCGCCGAAGATGGATGGCCGGCTTGATGACGTTGTGTGGTCGAAAGCGGTGAAAATCGACTCCTTCCTGGGCTATCAGCCGCCTGCGGCGCCGGCGAAGGTCGATACGCAGCTTCGGCTGATGCACGACCGCGAAGCGTTGTATGTCGGCGTGCGCTGCATGGAGCCGGAGATGGCCAAGCTCAAAGCCGCCGCTGCGGAGCGAGACGGCAACGTCTTTGCCGACGACAGCGTGGAGATTTTCCTCGACACCGCCAACGATGAGTTTCACTTCGTGCAACTGGCGTTCAACGCGACTGGGACGATGTACGACATGCGATGCGCCGGCGACAGCTTCGCCGGGGCGAACGTGTTCGGCGTCAACTACGACCGCAAGCCGGTGCGCGACGCGGCATGGAACGGCGATTGGCAGGTCGTCACCGCGAAGCTGCCCGACCGCTGGGAAGCTGAGGTGCGCATCCCGTTTGCCACGGTGGGGCGGACGAGCGATCTGTGGGGCATTCATGTGGGCCGCAATCGCCGCGCCGGTTTGGGCGAAACCACCGCCATCGCGCCCATCGGCATGTTCCACCAGCCGGCGAAATTCGCCAAGCTGCTGCTGACTGGATCGCGCACGGGGTCGGCCCGACTGACCGGCTTCGACCTGCCGCGACTCATGTGGGGCCTGTCGGACATTCGTCTGTCCTGCGCCGCGGATATGCCGCTCAAGGGGCAGTCGCTTGTGCGTCATCAGGACGGCCATGAGGTCGCCATCCCCGGCCGGATCGCCGACGGCCAAATGATCTTGCCCTGCACGGTGGAGGAGTCGGCAACGGACCTGACGCTCGCGGTCGATGACGTGAAAGGCCAGCCCGCATGGCGCATCCATCTGCCGCTCTCGACGCCGGCCCCGTTGCAGGTGGAGCGTGCCCGCCGATTGTGCTTCGTGGATGATCCGACGTGCCAGTTCGATCTGGCGGTGAAGCTGTCCCCGGCGCGGCGGCAAGGCACGCAGGTGCGCGTGCAACTGCTGACCTCGGATGGCCGCACGCTTTCGCAAGCCGTCTGGCCCCTCCAGGGCGCGGGCTGCCGCATTCGCGCGGATCTGGCTGGATGTCCCGCGCAGGCGTATGGACTGGACGTCGCGCTGGTGGGCGCGGACGGCAACGTGTTGCGAACGCTCCAACAGAGTTTGATGATGATTCCTCCTTTCCTGCAATGACAGGCGAATGGACCATGCAAGTGCGATTGACGAGTGTGGATCAGACGGACTCGGATGTTGCGGTATGTTCGCTTCCGATGCCGCCGTTTCACGCGGATGTGACCGTGTCCGGCGCGACGGTGACGCAGGCGGTTCCGCTGGGGCAGTGGCCCGCCCGGGCGCTGCTGCATCCGGCGTTGGCGGCGATGTGGAAAGACGCGAAGATCGCTGCGCCGGATCCGCTGGGCAATCCGCCGCGCCGGTGTCTGGTGTATGCCCGGTTTCCCGGCTGCGCGCCTGACGCAATGGACGTGACGCTGACGCCTTCATCCGGCGCGCCGGCACGCAACGATGCGACGTTCCCCGTGACGCTCAAGCTTCAGCATGACGAGGAAATCTACCATCACCGCGACGAGAAGCTGTACCACTACGTCAAGCGCGAAGACAGCGTGCGAGTGGAAGGTCATGGCGCGGGTCTGACGCTGCGGCTGGCGTGGCGGATCGGCGACGAGCTTCGCTACTGGCAGTGGGTGCAGATGATCCCGGCATGGCAGGGCGAACTGACGCAGGCGTTCACGTTGGGCGGCCATCTCTATGCCGGCCCGGTCGATCGCATGATGACCATGGAGGAAAGCAAATGCAGCGAGCAGACGCCGTTCTACGACGAAGCGACGATCGCGGCCCGCGCGTTTGTCGTGCTGCACGCCGACGGCCGGATTGAGCTTACGGTTCACTACGCCAATACCGAAGCGTACGGCAACGGCTGCGCGGTGCGGGGACTGCCCGTGGTGGAATGGACGTTCGATCAGCCGGCGACGTCGCAGGCGATGACGCTGGACGAAGGCGACGCAGAAATGTCCGACGCCGGCCGGACGTGGCGATGGTCTTTCCTGCAAAATTCCCGGATCTATCTGGGCCATCGCACGAACCCGATCACCGGCGACATTCAGGTGGACGAAGCGGAAGGCTCGGACACAAGCTGGCTCGAAGGCGTGGCCCGCAGCGTCGCGGGCGTGATCAGTCTGACGGGCAAAGCTTCGCCGCCCCGACGGATGCTTGCGCCGGCTGCGTGGTACCTGCGATGCGCGGAGTGGGGAACCGCGATGCCTCAGCCTCATCGCGACAAACATCCCGCGCTGGCTGACCTGTCCGACGCGGCGGTGGACGTGTTCCTTCGCAACACGCACGAGGAAGGCATGTGCCGCGGCGGCGTGTACCGCTATCTCGACGACCTGACCGGCCGGCATGAACTGTCCATGGACGGCAACGAAGCGACGCAACTCTTCCGCGGCTCGTACCTGCGAAGCCACGGCGAGCTGTATCGCACGGCCACGCGCGCCGCGAGGTTCATCGCCGATGTCGCCATCGATCACAACCAGTTCAACGTCCATTACCACGGCGACAGTCCCGCGTGGCACACCTATTCCATGATCTACCTCCGCTTCGGCGGCCTGGTGACGCTGTGGCAGGAAACCGGCGATCCGTGGTATTTGGAACGGGCGGAATCCGTGGGCAATCGCTGGATATCGCTCAATCGCGTGAACCATCCGCGTCAGAACATGGGCCGCGACGCCGAGCCGGTGGAAGGCATCTGCCAGCTCTACGACGCCACGGGCAAGGACCACTATTTCGTGGAAGCGGAAAAGATCGCGTTGGATGTCGCCCGCAGCCTGTTCGCCGACGGCTCGTGGCGCTGCGGCCACGGCGTCGGTCCCTTCTGGGGCATCAACGCGCTGCAAGGTTCGCCCTGGAACGGAAGCCACCTGCTGGCGGGCGTCGCCGAGTTCCTCGTCCGTGCCTCGCCGCGGACCACGCCGCATTACGCCCATCTTCTGCAATCCGCGTGCAGCCTCGTGCGCGAACTGCTGCGCAAAGTCCGCGACGACTGCCAGGGCTACCACCGCGCCACCGGCTCCTTCCTGCCCCGCAGGCATTTCATGGTCGCGCATCTGGCGCAGGACGCGGAGTTGTTGCGGCAGGTGCAAGAGGCCATCGACCGGCTCGGCCTGGAATACGCCAAAGCCGGCGCGGCGTTCTACAAAACCGGCCACCACTGCGCCGGCTATCTCGATTCCCCGGCGGTGTATCTGGGGTTGGCGTAACGGGACGCGACACGTCGCGGCGCTACGTTCGTTGGGATGACATGAACCACGCCGCGCCGGCGAACGCCACGATCGCGGCGGTCAGCGTAAGCGGGGCCTGGGTCCATGTGCCCGGCGACGCCAGCAGCAGGGCGAGCAGGACAGCCATCACGGCGTAGCGGACGGTGGTCAGCCGATGAGGCCGGCCGAGCATGCTTTCCATGAACATGATCGCCGCCAGCGCCAGGAGCAGGGCGGTGGCGCGGCCTCGGTTGGCGCGGGCCTGGTCACGCTGACGCGACAACTCCGCTTTTTCCCCGGCGCGACGCTGGTCGTATTCCTGCAACGCGACGTCCGTGACGCCGGTGGCCGCGAGTTTGTGGTGGTCGGCTTCGATCGCCAGCAGTTTGGCCTGCACGCTGACATCATCGGGGAACCACTGTTGGTAGCGGTCGGGGGCGAGGCGACCGAGACAGGCCGGCCCCGCGAAGATGCCCAGCACAATGCCCGCGAGCAACAGCATCGCCTGGCCCGGCCCGGGTTGGCGACGTGGCCGGTCGTTTCCGCGCCGCAATGACTCGTTCATGGCTCCCCCTGGTTGACGGCGGCAAATCCAACTTCAGCCGACTGCCGCCCGATGCGACATGGCTTGACCTTCACGGATGTTTCTCGCCGGGCGGATGGAGTTTACCCGCACATCAGCGGCGTCGCGGGCCGATCCGACCATTCCCCATTGGACACCAGCAACTGACGCACATCCTCCAGCACCCGCAGCATCAGTTTCACCTGCTGGTCCACGCCCAGTTGCTCGCAGCCCCGACGGCTGATCTCGCCCTGATCGCACACGAATGTCTGCTCGAAGATCAGCCGCTGGATCGTCAGCGTGATGTCCGCCACCGGACGCCAATGGCATTCCATCAACAACTGACCCATCTGCGGCAGCAGCCGAACGGCGGGGCACCACTCTTCCAACTGGATCGGCGATTGGCTTCGTCCGGCGCAGCGCCGGCGAAACTCCAGATCAAACAACTCCAACGCGCGACTCTCGATGCTGAATTCATCAAACATGAGGTTGGGCCTCCTTTCTGCCCATGGCAATTGTCCGTCGCTGTCCAATTCCCAAGCCCGTCCATGGCGTATGCCTGACTGACTGAGAATCACCCCCGGGATGACTTCTCGATGCGGACCCCCCCAACCCTCTTCCCCCTGCGTCGCGTTTGGTCATGTGCCCCCTGTGCGGTCTCCTGTTCCGGGCTTCCTTGCCGGCAAGCGGCGGGTGTCGGTGTCTCGTGTCCCCAACGGTTGAATCGTGCGGCATATCCCCCATGTTTCCGAGGCCGCAAAAACCTCAAGCCACCTTGCACCCTACCATCGCTTGGCGTCACGGTCAATACAAGGGCCGAGAACAAAGTGAACAATCGATTCGGATCGAAATATCAGATATTTCAGAACTTGTTTCTTGCTCTGAAGAAAGGGCGATTCAGGACCGTGCGGAGGATTCGACGATTTGCGACTGGAGCAGATGCTCGGCCTGGACGGCGACTTTGCGGATGGCGGCGGCGCACTGGGCGATCAGTTCGGGGTCGTCATGCTTGAATCCGGGCACGCCGAGGGTCTGTTCCGCGATACGCTCGCTGACCGGCAGCGAGCCGCGAGGCTGGCGGACGTCGCGCGTGGCGCTGGCGATTCGCGTCGGCCGGCCCTCGCGGTAAATGTCCGTCTCATTGAGCAGCGGATGCAGGTGCAGCGGGAAGCTCACGCCCCGGCAGGGCGGGATTCCCTCGGCCGCCAGTGCCTCGACGAACCGCGCCGCGGGCAACCCGCTCAACTCCGTCGGCACGTAATGCGCCAGAGGCTCAGTCCAACCGCCCATCGTCGTGTCGGGATAGCGCGACGGGCTGGGCCGGTGCGGCACAATCCCCGGCACATGTCGCAGCATGTCCCAGAACCGCGACATCGCCCGATGAATCTCCGCCATCCGCGCGGGATAGTGTTTGAGCTGCGCCCGGCCCATCGCCGCGCACGTCTGGTTCATCCGGCCCATGATCCCGCCCTGAGGCAGTCCCGCCGCGCGAACCAGATAGTCCGTGGACAACTCATCCTTCGTCCGCTCATACGCGCCGAACGCCATCGCCCGTTCGTACAGCTCCCGGTTGTCGGTCAGCATCATCCCCGCTTCGCCCGCCGCCAGGCTCTTGCCGCCCGCCAGCGACATCACCGCCACATCGCCCAGCGCGCCGACCTTTCGGCTCTTGTACATCGCGCCCACCGCGTGCGAAATGTCCTCGATCACCTTCAGCCGATGCCGGCGGGCAACGGCCAGGATCGCATCCATGTCGCATGGATGGCCTCGGTAATGCACCGCCATGATCGCCTTCGTCCGCGGCCCGATCCGGTGCTCGATGTCACGCGGGTCCAGACACAGGCTCTCCGGGTCGATGTCCGCGAACACCACCGTGGCCCGCAGCGCAAACGCCGGCAAGGCGCTGGCCCAGTACGCGATGCTCGGACAGATGATCTCATCGCCCTTGCCCAGCCCCGCCGCCCACATCGCCTGCTGCGCCGCCGTGGCGCCGTTGCACGTTCCCAGCGCGTGGGACACGCCGTGCCAACGGGCCATTTCCGCTTCAAACCGACGCGTCACGTCGAGCGCGGAAAACGTGCCGGCCCGCATCACGTCAATCACCGCGCGCTCGTCTTCCTCGCCGACGATCGGCCAGTGACACGCCGCTTCCAGACGTGACGCCGCCAGCGTCACCGCCCGCGGTCCGCCCAGCAGCGCCAGCGGCTGATCGATCACGTTCTCCACACGCAAGCTCCCTCGTCCAAAGGCAGAAGAGCCATTGTCGCGTGGAGCCAAATGCCACGCAACCCGCATCAGGGTGTGTGTTGGGACTGGGGTAGAAATGTCCCCCTTGGACTGAAGTAGAAATGTCCCCTCATGGGGACAATCCAGATGAGCCAACGGGAACGGGATCGGCTGGCGTTGCTGAGCCGGGTACGGGATGGACAG
>JADLAP010000336.1 GCA_020848195.1 Phycisphaeraceae bacterium | reverse complement strand
GCCGTGACCCTCGCCGCCGATTTCATCGAGACCATCGTTCCAGTCTCCGACGCCCATAAGCGGAAGCCCATGTTTGCCAGTCCGGTCTTTGACGACGAGATCAATCGACCGCATGCAGTGCCGGTAAAGCGTGTCGGCGCGCGTGGTTCGGTGATACAAGTGTCCCCAGCCGCTCTTATTTTTCGGAAGCGGCGCAAAAGGAAACTCGGACACCATGTAAGGCGCGAGCTCATCCAAGATGGTTTGATCGCCGGTGATGCGCAAATACTCCACGGTGCCCCAAGCCAGCCACAGCGGATTGTCGGAGGCGTGTGAGCGGCAAGAAAATGCCGAACGGCCATCCACGAGCGTGAAGAACCAGTGAGCCACATCGCCTTCCACAAACTGCTGCGAGGCGTGAAGCAGGATTTGTTTTCGGGCCAGAGCCGGATCCATCCACGTGAGGTTGACGGTGTCCTGCAGCTGGTCACGAAATCCGTAAGCACCGCTGGTTTGATAAAAACCTTTGCGTGCCCAGATGCGCTCGGCCAGGGCCTGATACTTGAGCCAGTTCTGATACCGGTCAAATTCAGGCTGATTGGTTTCGATCCGCACCGTGCTCATGAGACCGTTCCACCACGCGCGCGTAGCATCAAGGCTCTTTGCAGCGGCGTCCAGGTTCTTATACTTTTGAACGATCGAAGTCGCTTCCTGCGCCGTGTCCGCCTGACCGAGGACAATCGCCACGGTGGTTTCACCGCGAGCCGGAACTTCAACGGTTCCAAGGAACGCCGCGATCTGTGCACGATCTAATTTTTCAGCGCTGTCCGCTTCACCCTTCTCGACAAGAAACGGGTGACGAGGCGTGCGGTCTTTGCCGAAGTAACGGCCGCGCTTTGTTTCAAATTGCTCTGCCGGGATCGACATCGAGGCAAACGCCCATCCGTCCCGGAAAATGTTTCGCGGGTTGCGGAAGAAGAGCGCGTGCAGCGCTTTGTCGTACCGGGTTTCAAGCGGTCCGGAACGTTCCGGCTGAAACGAAAGACACATTTGAAAGTAAGGAGATACCTTCAAACGGCGTTTTTCATTCGCCGAGTTTTTGATCTTAAGCAGATAAACGCCCGTGGGCTCCTGGGTCGGAACGAACACGGTGAGTTCCGTTGAAAGTGAACCCTTGGTCATGCGGAAAACCGCACTGCCGTCGACGCCGAACACGCAGTCATTCTGCGCGGTTTTATCATTGAGCGGCTGATAAGTGGGCGAGAACCATTCCTTTTTGTCCGCATCGAAAAGATAAATTGCCTCGGTCGGAATCTCCTTCGTGACCGTATCCGGCCAGTCGGGAGTCAGGCGGTTCTGCTGTGAGTTTCCATTGCACGAGGTGTGAAGACCGCGGTTCGTGACCATCACCGAATGCGTCGGATTGGAAACGGCATGATCAAACGGACGCGGCGTGAACGGAGTCAGCACGCGCAGCTTATTGCCGTTTTCCTGGAACTCAAAATAGGGGAGCGGCGTTCCAGGCAGCACTTCACCATGACCAATCAAAAGATGGCGCTTGGTCTTGGCAGGAGCGGCCGCCGATTTTTTAGACGTCATCGGTTTTAAAAATTTCTCGATGAGCGCGAGCGCATCGGGTTTCTTTTTCGCGTAACCGATGAGAAGT
>JADLAP010000113.1 GCA_020848195.1 Phycisphaeraceae bacterium | reverse complement strand
TGGTTTTGGTTGGTAGTTTCAGTTGCGGATTGAGGACAGGCTGGGGTCGATTACACTACCGCCCCGGCAAATCGAGTCCTCAAAACCTCTTGGCCGCTTCTGGACGCTAGAAAAGCTCCAGTTGGGCCGGGGGCTGTTCGGGTGCTTTGCGGCGTTTTCCCCAGAAAACACGCATCCGCTCGAACTGTTTGGCCGTGATGCACAGGACGCGGACTTCGCCGTCGTCGGGGACGATGCGTTCCACGCGCTGGACGTGGACGAGGGCGTTGTCTTCGCTGGCGCAGTGGCGGATGTAGACGGAGAACTGCATTCGGACGAAGCCGTCCTTGAGCAGCCGTTTGCGGAAATCCGCATAGGCGCGGCGAGCGGCCTTGGTGTCCACCGGCAGATCAAACATCGCCACCACCCACATACATCGGTATCCGCAAAGGTCCATGACGATCGGCCCCTGGAAGAATCAAGCAACCACGATCACGATGATGTCCGCACTCAATCTCCGCTTCAGCCGGCGGGAACCGGTATGGCCAGATCGCCCGCTTCACGGCGAAGGCATCGGACGAACCCGGCAACGTACCGATGCAGCGCGACCATGAGCGGCCCCGTCTCGCCGTTCAACGCCACGGTCTGATTCAGCACCCCCAGCAGCGCCGCCTTGTTGAGCTGGGTCAGGCCCTCGGTGTGCCTGCCCGTGCGATGCAGTTGCCGCACAACGGCGTCCACCATCGGCCGCATCGGTTCCATCAGGTCGTCCGCCAGCGCGAAATGGTTGGCGCGATGACAGTGGTGGATGCCCATGGCGGGAAACAGGCCCGCGGACACGATGGCCCGCGCCACGGCGGCGCGGAGTACGGCATAGCCGTAGTTGAGCAACGCATTGAGCGGGTCCAACGCATCGGGATCGCGTCGAAAATCCTGATCGCATGGAATGCCCTGCTCCGCTGTGACGCTGGAAGCCAGCGGAGGCGTGGAGCCTGGGACCAGCCACGCAGACCAGTAGACCTTGGCTGCCTGAGCTTCGCTGTTGCCCGCGTCATCGGAGCGGACCTGCCGCGCCATTTCCTCCAGCAGCCTTCGCGTGGGCGAACCGGCTTCGAGATTCCCCGCCTGGGCGCGGATTTTCGCAACAATCACCTGTTGCCAGAGCTTTTTCACCAGCGGCTTGCCCGCGTCAATCTGATCCGCAAACCGCCAGACGACTTCGGTATGTTCCGACATGGGCAGCAGCAGCCCGGAGGGCAGATGATTCTTGCCGCAGACGACGACCACCGCGCCGTAATCCGCCAGCGTCGCCAGCGCAGGCAGCGTGATGGTGACCTGGGGATGGTCGATCAGGACAAAGCCGATGTCCTCGCAGGGGATGGTTTTCGCTTCCGCGCGGTCCTTGTCGATAGGCTGGACGACCAGTTGATCGAGGCGCACGGACAGATGCGCTGGCTCGCGCGAGATTTCAATGATGCGCTTGATCACCCCGGAAGCTCCTTAATCGTTGGCCCAACGAATGCGGCCGATGGGGTCAACTGTGACTTTGCGGCCTTGAAATGTGCTAGGTTTCTTGCTCACCGCACCCAGCTTCTCACTGGACTTGCCCGCAGCGGTGTGATGTCGGAAATGCATCTGTGCGGTGGTCGAGGCGGCGGTTTCGTAGCGGTACAACTCCTCCTTGCCATTGTGCTGGAGCAACAGCATTTCGTTGGCACTGAGGCTCATCAGGAACTTGGCGCGGGGGTGCTGTGGGTCGTGCCTCTGAATGAGGGGTTGGTTGTTCCGGACTCGGCGACTGGCTTCCAGCATGGATACAAACGTGGCGTAGCGCACTGGTTTACCGGAGGTTGATTCCTCTTCAAAAATACAGAGATGATGCAGACTACCCGGTTTCACGCAGCCCGAACCGTCGCGGAACGGCTGAATGGTCTGGTCATTCTTCATCAGTCGAACCTTGCGGATCGGCACGCCGGAGCCGGGGAAACGCAGCGGCTCTTTCCAGACATCCAGAGGAATCTTTTTGCCGTCGAGTTTGTCCTTGAATTGATCGAGTCTGGCCTGGACGAGCTGCCTGATCTTGTCGTCGCGGATATCTTCGATCATGGCGAGGGTGAGGGATTCGAGCGGCTTGCGGTAGACGAACCGGCCCACTTCGGACGTTGGGCCGTAAAGCGTTTCCTCGTGCAGCGAGCCGGCGACCTTACGGCGAACGCGGTGGGACACGTGGATGCCATTGACCAGCGTTTCCGCTTCCGCCCGAAAGTTGCGCCAAGGCTCGGCCAGCCGCTCGGCGTCCGTCCGGGTATCCAGCCTTTTGATGCGGGAAAGCTGTTGCAACCGGCTGTGATTCATCAGCGCGATCACAATGGCGTCCACGGCATGATGGCGGTGGTCGTCGCGGGTCTTGAGGTTCAGCCCGTCGTCGCGGAGGATTTCGTTGAGGCCCCATTGCCTGCGAAGCTCGGCGGTGTGATCGCCTCTGGGACACAGCACCTCCGCGCCGAGGCATCGCACATACTGGGCGACCTGCGTGGTGATGTAGCGGGTGTCGTTGAGCTGGCGTTGGATGAAGTCGTCGAGTTGCACGCCGGGCTGCCGGAACCGTTTGGCTTTGGGATAGGGCAGCCGGTCGGCCTGCTGCAGCACTCGCTCGTACTTGTGCGGCTCCTTCACGGCTAACCATTCGTGAGGCGTGCGATCGCCCTTGCCGGCATTTTCCTGACGGAAGCACACCACGCGATTCATCAGGCTGTTGTCGAGGCTGCGGGAGTAGGGCAGGATGTGATCGACATCGACTTCGCCACCGAGAACCTGCGTCAGGCTGATGGATTTGCCGCTGTAGACGCATTTGCGCTCCTGCTCTTCCCAGAGCAGATAACGGTCGATCGCGTCGCGCGTGGGCTTGGCGCCGTGTTCGCGGATGCGGTCGGCGGCGTCGTCGCGCCGGGCTTCCCGCTCGTGGTTCTCACTGGACTGCCGGGCACGTTCCTCGGCGGTTCCCTTGACCTCGCGCGCCAGTTCCACGTGGATGCCGGCAAGCTGATGGCCCTGACGGTAGACCAGTTCGCGCAGCACGGCATTGACGACCTTGCGGACTTCGTGCAACGCGGCACGGACCAGCGGATTGGTCAGCTCCGGCGGATCGGGCAGCAAGGGCGTGGGATTGACCTTGCGGTCCCAGGGCAACACGTAGCCGGCGGCGGACAAGGCGCTGGGCGAACCATCCCGCGACGTCAGCCGCAGCCCCGCCTCCACATGCGGCAGCAGCTTCGCTATCGCCACATGCGAATAGCTCATGTAGCCCTGCTCAAGCTCGACATCCAGTAGCTTCTCTGTCAGTTCAGCGGAAATGCCGAGCTTGCCGCAGGTCCGGCGGATGCGCGGCTCCTCCTCGCTGATCAACGCCGCGACGATGCGGTTCTTGTCCTCCTCCGGCATCGTCTGCCACGCTTTGCCAAAGAACTCTTTCTTTGACAGCAGCGCATCCGTGGCCAAACCCTTGAGATCCTTGCGCCCGCCGCGTTCGAGATTGAACTGCACGGTTTCGAGAAAGCCCATTTTCTTGCGGATGACGTCGAACTTGAGTTTGTCTTTGGCGCTGAGCAAGTCGACCAATTGTTGACGTTCATCGGATGACAGGGGCCGCTCCTCGCCGGTGGATGTGTCCAGCAGCCTGAGATTGTTGACCTCGTTGAACATTCGGAAGCGTTGAGCGCGGCGATCCGCCCGCCGGCAACGCGGCAGCCGCGACTCCAGTTCGCAGTGCCCCACGACCGACGCCGGCCAGTACAGCGGACGCTGGCGGAAGATGCATCCTTCAACGCCGAACTTCGCCAGAAGCGTCTGGCCTTCGCGTTCCAGCGAGGGACAGGGATATTGCTGGCGACCGGTCTGGCCGTAACGCAGCGTCTCGGTCAGCAGCTTGGGATGAAACCGCTGCTGGCTTGTCCAGATCAGGTCGAA
The DNA here is from genome assembly GCA_020848195.1 of Phycisphaeraceae bacterium. GTDB lineage: Bacteria > Planctomycetota > Phycisphaerae > Phycisphaerales > Phycisphaeraceae > JADLAP01. The sequence continues at coordinate 981 of JADLAP010000113.1, read as the reverse complement.
CTCCTGTTCATACATCGCGCGGCGCGTATGCCGGCCTCGTACGCGATGCGCGGGAATCTCACCTTCCTTGGCCACCAGACTGGCGAAATGCTCACCCAGCGTGCGATGACCCGCAGCCTGTATTTCCTTCTCCAGTTCGCTGATCTCGGCCAGCATCTCCGAGTTTTCCTTCTTGCGCGCCTTGTCCGCCCGTCGATTGGACAGAAAGCCGCGATGCTGGTTCAGATGGATCAGCGCCCGGCCGATCTCGGGCGGCTTGAGCTTCTCATCCAACGCGCGACGACGCAGATCGTACGGATCACATGCGTCAAGTTTGGCTTGTTCCGCGGGATCAGCGGGAAACAGCCCCGCCTCCACGAGCGCCTGCCGCAGTTGCCGCTTCCGCCGCGCCCGGCGTGTGGTCTGACGCCGCATCCCCCGCGCGATCCGCCGAGCTTCGTTCTTGGATACCTCGCCACCCTTGGTGTCGCGGTCCACGCCTTCGGGAAACACCCGAACCCCCGCACCCAGGAGCTTGCCCCCCTGCTCATCCAGCAATGCCCAGCCCACGGAATTCGCGCCCAGGTCCAGACCCAATGTCAGATAGGACATAAATTTCCTCCGGAACGTAGAAACATTGAACCAAAAATGCTACACTACGAATAGCTCCGGCGGGGATCGAACCCGCAAGGGTGTGATAGCACCCCAAGGTTTTCAAGACCTCTGCGTATGCCAATTTCGCCACGGAGCCACTACCCCTATTTGGGGTAGTTTAAATTATCAATAATCTATAATAACCGAGTTGGTTGACAGTGTCAACGCCTTTTTGTATAATTGCTAAAAATACTGCGAATCCCCTAATAAACTGTTGGCCATATTTCTTCAACAACCAACCGGTTATTAATTGCGGAGTGAGGACAGGCTGGGGTCGATTACACTTTACTGGTTGACTTCTCGATGGTGATGATGTTATTCTGATGTCAGTGTAATCGACCCCGGCCT
>JADLAP010000112.1 GCA_020848195.1 Phycisphaeraceae bacterium | reverse complement strand
GGGTCTGCCCAATAAGTGCGTGCGGCGTTAGTTGTTGAGCAACTGGGACTTCCAGTACGGTGTGTCCTGGCTGGACTGGTATAGGCATTCCAGCGCGGCCATGGCCTGGATGTTGGGGCGGTCCCAGCGCATTCCCCGGCCCTTGAGTCGGCGGGTGAGTTGCTTGCACATCGATTCCATGGGCCCACTGCCCACATCCCAGCCATGCCGATCGCACTCGGCGTAGCGAAGCATCGCCTTGCGTTCCCCGACGTAGCCCAGCAACTCATCGGCCGCCTGCCGGGCCGGCTTGGCGCGCAGTGTGCCCCGCCAGTCCAGCAGACTCCGCCAACTGGTCTGCGGCGGCTCGTGCCGCAAGGCGCGCAACTGCCCATCCGCCCACGCCCGCCCGTCCGCGTCCTCCTCCCCGAACACCGCGCGGCGGGCGTCATGCACATGCCCGCTCAGGTGGAAAAAGTCCAGCACCAACGCCGTCCGCTTCCGCGGCAGATACCGCTCCATCTGCCGGCGGATGTACGTCGCCCCGTCCACCGGGGCCACGATCCGGTCGATACTTCCCAGTCCCACCTTCGCCCCCTCGCGGGCCAGAAGCCGCCCCGCCACCGCGTGATCCCCCACCGTCGCCGCCACATGACGCCAGCTCTTGTCCTGGTTGTAGAAGGTGATGATCTTCATCTCCTTCCATCGCTGGTCCGTGCCGTTGGTCCGCGGCGGCAGCGGCCGTAACGCCTTGCCCCCTTTCCGCAAGACCCGCCGACGCTCCTGGGCTTTGACGCGGCGTTTGATCTTCTCCCGATCGGTGACCGTCGGCGTCTGCACCCCGTCCATGCTCGCGTACATCAGCATTACCCGCCCGGCCACCGGATCGTCCACCTCCAGCACCGTTCGGCGCGGGTCCACACGCCCCGACGGGAGCAACGCCGCCGGTTCCCCCGGCGGCCTGGGGACCGCGGGCCGCCGCTGGGCGGATTCCTCCGGCCCGCCGAAGTCGAAGAGCATCTGCTCATCCCGGCCCCAGGCCAGCGCCCGTCTCCCCTCGTCCTCGACGATTCGCCGCAGGCTCTCACCGCTGAGCCGCACCCCGCCGATGAACAGCAGATCCCTCGCCGCCCGCGCGAAGGAACTTCCGTTGGTCCCCAGCCGGCAGCACGCCTCCCGCACCCCCACGCTCACGGTGGCCTCGGCGCGGTCCACCAACGCATCCACCGGAACCACCGAGGAGCCCTCCCGGCTCCAATACTGCCGCCGCGTCCAGTCCACCCGCCCCAGCCGTGTCAGTTCCGAGCGGCTCCTCCTCGCCCGAACGGACATCACCCGTCCCGATGCCTCCCGAGGGGGAAAAAGACGCCACGGCTTCCGTGGCGTCCACCCGCGATTGAATCGCGGCCTGATAAAGTTCCTGGCCCAACTTCCGCAGTTCCTCCAGCACCGGCCCCTCGCTGTCGTCGATCAGATGCCCGGTGCGGGCACTGTTCACCGCCCGGATCACTCCCACCACCCGTTTGCCAAACCGTCCCAGCATCTCCGCCACAAACCGATCCTCGTCCGCCTTCGCCAAGTCATCCATGACTCCGTTCCTTTCTGCAGGCTCCGCCTGCGAAAACGCCATTATGACATTCCCCGCAAAGTTTGGGCAAACCCGTCGCAAGCGCTCGGTCGCGTCGATTTGTGGTACCGCCGAACGCGGGTATAATCCCCGCGAAATTCAACCGGGACGGACACTCAGCCATGGGTTTGATCGTACAGAAGTTCGGTGGGACCAGCGTTGCCGACGCCCCGCGGATTCATCGCGCCGCGCGGCGGGCGATCGCCGCCAAGGAGGCCGGCAACCAGGTGGTGGTGGTCGTCAGCGCCATGGGCGAAACGACCGATCACCTGATCGACCTGGCCAAACAGGTCTGCGAATACGGGGATTGCCGGGGTCCATCGCCCAAGCGCGAGATGGACCAGTTGCTGGTCACCGGCGAGCAGGTGACGATCGCGCTGATGGCGATGGCGATCCACGCCCAGGGATGCCAGGCGATCAGCTTCACCGGCGGACAGATCGGGCTGGTGACCGACGCGGCGTTCTCCAAAGCGCGCATCCAGTCGATCGAGAAACAGCGGGTCTTCGAGCAGTTGGAGAAGGGGAAGATCGTCATCATCGCCGGTTTCCAGGGGATGACCCCGCAGGGGGACTTCACCACGCTGGGGCGCGGCGGCAGCAACGCGACGCTGGTGGCGATCGGGGCGGTGCTCAAGGCGGACGTCTGCGAAAACTACACCGACGTGGACGGAATTTTCACCGCCGATCCGCGCCTGGTTCCCAACGCGCGGAAGATCGACCGCATCAGCTACGACGAAATGCTGGAATTGGCCGGGCGGGGCGCCAGCGTGCTGCAGACGCGCGCGGTGGAGTTCGCCAAGAAGTACAACGTGCCGATTCACGTGCGCAACAGTCAGAACGACAACGAAGGAACCTGGATCGTCTCGGAGACCGCCAACATGGAACACATCGTGGTATCGGGCGCGGCGCTGAAGAAGGAACTGACCCGCGTCACCATCAAGAACGTGCCGGATCGTCCGGGCATCGCGGCCAGGATTTTCGGGGACATCGCCGCCGGCAACATCGTGGTGGACGACATCATCCAGAACGTGATGGACGACCGGACGGCCAACATCAGCTTCACGGTCGAACGGGGCGAACTGGGCGACCTGAAGGTCGTGGTGGAGCGCATCGTCAAGGAACTTGGCCAGGCGAAGGCGACCTACCAGGACGGGCTGGCGAAGGTCAGCGTGGTGGGCGTGGGGATGCGCGTTCACACCGGCGTGGCCCAGCGCATGTTCGCGGCGCTGGCCGACGCGAAGATCAACATCCAGAACATCACCACCAGCGAGATCAAGATCAGTTGCATCATCGACGAGGCCGACGGACCCCGGGCGCTGCGGCTGGTGCACGACGCCTTCGAGCTGCACAAGCTCAAATAGCCGGTTGACCGGGTACACGCCGCGGAACGCCGGGCGCCTCGCGGATCCGGAGGCATCGCCGTACAATCCGCGCCTGTCATGTTTCGCCACGTGCCCAACCTGCTGACCGGGGGACGATTGCTGCTGGCAATCGTGTTTTTCGGCATGCTTTCGTACTACCAGTACGAGGGGCGCGGCGACCCGTGGTTTTTGAGCGTGGCGTTCGTCGTCTACCTGGTGGCGCTGATCACCGATTTTCTGGACGGCTACCTGGCCCGGCGCTGGAAGGTGGAGGGAACCTTCGGGCGCGTGGTCGATCCCTTCGTGGACAAGGTACTGGTGCTGGGCAGCTTCATTTTTTTCGCCGGCAAGAACTTCATCATCCCCGGCGACAATCCCGGCGCGATCCCGCGCAACGTGCAGACGATCACCGGCGTGGTGCCGTGGATGGTGGTGCTGATCCTGGGGCGCGAGCTGCTGGTGACCAGCCTGCGGGCGCTGAGCGAAAGCGCCGGCAAGCGGTTCGGCGCCGATTTCAGCGGCAAGCTCAAGATGATCTTCCAGTCGATCACCGTGCTGGTGATCCTGGTGTACGTCAACCACCGCGCCTGGCTGCACGATCACGACCTGGGGCGGGCGGCGCGGATCGTCCGCGATGGCTTTATCTGGGGCACGCTGGTCATCACGGTGGTGAGCAGTTTTACCTATGTACAGCGGGCGATCGCGGCCTACCGTGCGGGCGGACCGGCGACGCCCGATTCGTCGGCGCCGCCGACCCGGTCGCCCGGGAACGTCGGCTCGATCACCTGATGGGAACTTTCCATGCCGTTATTGCTGCTGGTTCTGCTGCTGGGGGTGATCGAGGGTCTCACCGAGTTTCTGCCCGTCAGTTCGACCGCGCACCTGGCGCTGACCGAACACGCCTTCGGAATCGCCCTGGACCGCGACGCCTTCTGGCGACTGTTTACCATCGTCATCCAACTGGGCGCGATCCTGGCGGTGGTCGTCTACTTCCGACAGCGCATCGCGGCCATGCTGCGCGGAACCCGGCCGCACGACCCGCCCGCGAGCGCGCCGTTACCGGCGCCGCCGGCCCCGGTCGGCGGCGTCGGTAACGGCGCGGCGGTCGCGCTGGTCGAGCGCCCCGCGGCGGCGACTATCGGTTCGCACCGGGCGCTGTGGATGGTGCTGATCGGATCGCTGCCGCTGGTCATCGCGGCCGTCGCCGACAAGGTTTCCGAGAAGTTTCTCGGTTCGCCGCTGTTCATCGCCGGCGCGCTGGTGGTCGGCGGCGTCCTGATGATCGTCATCGAACGGTTCCCCCGCCCCACCACTACCGGGGCGATGGAGCAAATGACCTGGCGACAGGCGCTGGGAATCGGACTGGCGCAGATTCTGGCGGCGATCTTCCCGGGCACCAGCCGCTCGGCGGCCACCATCATGGGCGGACTGGTGGCGGGGCTGTCGCGGACGGCGGCGACCGAGTTCAGCTTTTTTCTCGCCATCCCCGCCATGTTCGCCGCCACGGGCTATTCGCTGCTGAAGTTCGCCCTTAAGGAACAGGTGACGATGGACGCCCAGCACCTGCTGCTGCTGATTATCGGCACGCTGGTGTCGTTCCTGG
>JADLAP010000111.1 GCA_020848195.1 Phycisphaeraceae bacterium | reverse complement strand
CGGCCACGGGAAATCGGTCCAGTTGCCGACTTGCCGCGTCCGGGGACAGTGGTATCCTGCTTCGCTTTACCCTCCGCCAAAGGAATTATTCCATGAGCAACAAACCTCTCGGCGTCGGCGTCATCGGCTGCGGAGCCATCAGCGGCAACTACCTCAAGTTCGCCAAGCTGTTCCCCGCGATCAAAATCGTGGCTCTGGCGGACCTGATGCCCGAGCGCGCGCAGCAGCAGGCGAAGGAATTCGGCGTTCCCCGCACCCACGGAACGCCCGACGAACTGCTCCGCGACGACGAGGTGGAAATCGTCCTGAACCTGACCATCCCGGCTGTGCATCACAGCGTGTCCAAGGCGATCCTCAACGCCGGCAAACACGTGTGGACTGAAAAGCCTCTGGCGATCAAGCTGGAAGAGGGCCTGGAACTGTACAAACTCGCCAAGGCGAAAAATCTGCGGCTCGGCGGCGCGCCGGATACGTTCCTCGGCGCCGGCCACCAGACCGCGCGCAAGCTCATCGACGACGGCGCCATCGGCAAACCGCTCGCCGCCACCGCCTTCATGCTCTGCCGCGGACACGAGTCCTGGCATCCCAGCCCTGAGTTCTATTACAAGGTCGGCGGCGGCCCCATGTTCGACATGGGCCCCTACTACCTCACCGCCCTGCTCAACATGTTCGGCCCCATCAAACGCATCCAGGGCATGGCCTCCATCGCCATCAACCCCCGCACCATCACCCACAAAAACAAGGACGGCGGCCCAGGCCCGCTCTTCGGCAAAGCCATCCACGTCGAAACCCCCGATCACGTCGCCGGAACCATCGAGTTCCAGTCCGGCGTCATCGCCACCATCGTCACGTCCTTCGCCACCGCTCATCGGCCTTTCGACGTGACACAGCCCATCTCCGTCTTCGGAACGGATGGCACGCTCCAGGTTCCCGATCCCAATGGCTTCGACGGCGCGGTGAAGCTGGCCAAGCTCGGCGAAACGGAATTCAAGGAAGTCCCGTTCACCCACACCCTCGGCTACGGTCGGGCTGTCGGCGCAGCCGACATGGCGATGGCCATCCGCACCAACCGCCCGCACCGCGGCTCGGCGGAACTGGTCACCAGTTGCCTCGACGCGATGGCCGGCTTCCTCAAATCCAGCGAAACCGGTCAGGCGCACACGATGACGGTCCCCTTCGACCGCCCCGCCGCGCTGCCCGCCGGACTACCGCTCGGCGAAATCCCATAATGTCGTGACATTCACGGCGACCCCCCCGGTTAGCGGCGAGGCCGAAGGCCCGCCGTCCCGCTGGACTCCCTCACACCGTCACGCCCTCTCCCCATAAATCATCCAATACACCACCGGAATAATCAGCAGCGTAAACGCCGTCGAGACGAACAGCCCGAAGATCAGCGCCCACGCCAGGCCCGAAAAAATCGGGTCCAGCGTGATCGGGATTGCCGCCAGCACCGACGTTCCCGCTGTCAAAAAGATCGGCCTCATCCGCACCGCGCCGCTGTCCAGGATCGCCTGCTTCAGCGCCTGTCCGCGTCGCTGCGCCACGTGGATGAAGTCGATCAGCAGAATCGCATTGCGCACGGCGATGCCCGACAGCGCGATCATGCCGATCATCGCCGTGGCGGTGAAGAACACCGGATTCGCATAGCTGCCCACACCGGCGACAGGCCCGCCGCCGAACACGTTGAGCAGCCAGAACCCCGGCATGATCCCGATCACCGTCAGCGGGATCGAAATCATCAGAATCACCGGCATGAAGAAGCTGCCCGTCTCATACACCAGCAGCACGTAAATGCCCAGACATGCCGCGGCGAACGCGATGCCCAGGTCGCGGAACACGTCCACCGTGATCTTCCATTCGCCTTCGCCCGCCCATTCCACGGGAAAGGCCGGGTCCACGCCCGTGCTGCCCTGGCACGCCAGCACCGCCTCCGCCGGCGACCTTCCCGCCATTTCGCCGAACACGTACACCACAGGCCGCAGGTTCTTGTGGTAGATCGTCTGATCCACCACGCTCTGCTCGAACTTGCCGACTTCCCGCAACTGCACCATGCCGCCGGGCGCGGCCATGTACAGGTTTTCCAGTTTCGCAATGTCGCTACGATCCGCCAGCGGCAGTTGCAGCCGGATCGGCAATGGATTCACTTCGTTCTCGTCATGCAGGGTGGCGATGTCCTTGCCGCCCAGCGCGGCCGCGAGCGTCTGGGCCACCGCCTGCGTGCTCAGTCCCGCCAAGGCCGCCTTTTCCTTGTCCGTCACGAAAATCCACCGCGTCTGCTCGGCTTCGACGGTGCTGTCCACGTCCACCACGCCCGGTTCGCGGCGGAGACGATCTTCCACCTTCTTCGCCTGCTCCTGAATCCGGCTGTAGTCGTGGAACGGCTGGCCGTAGACTTCCACCGTCACCGTGGAAATCACCGGCGGCCCCGGCGGCATCTCCACGATCTTCACGTTCGCCCCCAGCGATTCGGCCAGCTTCGCCATGTCGAGCCGAAGCCGCAGCACCATCGCGTGGCTCTGCTGCGCCCGATCGTCCTTGTCGATCAGATTCACCCGGATGTCCGCGACGTTGGACCCCTGCCGCAGGTAGTAATGCCGCACCAATCCGTTGAAATCCATCGGGCTGGACAGGCCCACATAGGTCGTCACGTGGGTCACTTCGCTCTGCCGTCGCAGGTGCTGCGCCAAGGCATCCGTCACCGCGGCGGTACGCTCCAATGTCGTGCCCTCCGGCATGTCCACCACGACCTGAAACTCGTTCTTGTTGTCGAACGGCAGCATCTTCAGCGGAACCCGCCGCGTCGCCACCAGCAGACACGACAGCACGAACAAACCACAGGTGACCAGCATCAGCGTCCACGCCAGCTTCCGCCGCGCCAGAAACGGCGACGCCACCGCCGCGTAGAACTTGTACAACCACGTCCCCCGCGTCATCGCCGCCTCATCGCCCCCGGAAGTGTCCCCGGAAGCGTCCGATTGAGGCTTACCCTTCGCGTGCTGCCCCTTCAGCGCCACCCAACTCATCCAAGGCGTGATCGTGAACGCCACCACCATGCTCATCAGCATCGCCAGCGGCACATTGAGCGCCATGGGCCTCATGTAAGGCCCCATCATCCCCGTGATGAAAAACATCGGCACGAAACTCACAATCACCGCCAGTGTGGCGAGGATGATCGGCGGCCTGACCTCGTTGACCGCCTCCAGCACCGCGTCCAGCGCCTTGCGCTTGCCCATCCGCAGATGCCGGTGGATGTTCTCCACGTCCACGATCGGATCATCCACCACCAAGCCCAGCGCCAGCGTCAGGGCGAACAACGTCACGCGATTGATGGAATATCCCGCCAGTTCGTTGATGATGAGCGTGAGCGCGAACGTCACCGGCACAGCCGCCGCCACGACCATCGCCTCCCGCCAACCCATCGCAAGCGCCAGCAGCGCCACGACGATCACGATCGCCACAGCCAAGCCTTCAACGAGGTCATTGACCTTGTCGTTGGCTGTTTTGCCGTAGTCCCGGGTGACGGTGTAGTCCACGCCGGAGGGCAACAGCACGGGAGCCAGTTCCCGCAATTTCGCCTGAATGTCGCGGGAAACCCACACGGCATTGGACCCGCGTTTTTTTGCTACGGCCAGTGTGACCGCCGCCTGCCTTGGCGCGTCTGCGCCTACATAGAAACCGACATGGGAATCCGCCTCGGCCGGGGCGTCGCCGACGGTGGCGATGTCCTTGAGGTAGATCGGCGAATGCATTTCCGGGTCCACCGCCACGACAAGGTTCGCCACCTCGTCCGGCCGCACGAGGGCCTTGCCCGCATCGACCACGAATTCCCTGTCCTGCCGGGGATACGTCCCGGCAGGCATCATCACATTGGCTCCGCGCAAGGCGCGTTCGATGGCGTCCATGCCCAGGCCTCGCGATGACATCTTTTCCGGGTCGAGCATGACGCGGACCTGTCGCGGCCGGCCTCCGATCACCTGCGTCCTGCCCGTATTCGGCACGCTTTGCAGCCGGATATCCAGTTCTTCCGCGATTCGCCGCAGTTCCGCGTCGCTGTACGTGCCGCTGCTGAGCGTGATGCCCACGATCGGCACATCGTCGATTTCCACCGGCTTGACCACCCAGCCGGCCACCGTCGGCGGCACGGCGTCCTGATTCATCATGATCTTGTTGTACAGCTTGATCAGACTCTGCTCGCGGTTTTCGCCGACGAAAAAGCGGACGGTGACGATGGCCGCATTCGGCCGGCTCATGGAGTAGACGTACTCCACGCCGTCGATCTGGTAGAGCAGTTTCTCCAGGCGCGTGGCGACCTGACGCTCAACCTCGCGGGCCGACGCGCCGGGTACGCTGACCATCACGTCGGCGAGGGGCACGACGATCTGAGGCTCCTCCTCGCGTGGCGTGGTCCATAACGCCACCGCGCCGGCGATCAGCGACAGCACGATCAGCATGGCTGAAAGGTTGCCCTGAAGGAACGTTTCGACGATGCGCTGCATCAGGTGATGTTGAGATGGAGGCTGGGTCAGGTCGGTCATGGCCTTATCTCCCTTGCGCCGAGGGATAGACGGATTCGCCGGGGAGCAGGCCGGAGAGGACTTCGACCATGCCGTCGGAGGTGGCTTGTCCGACGCGAATCACACGGCGCTGGGGAACCTCGCCAGCCTGGACCAGCACCATGTCGAGCTGGCCGATGCGGGAAACCGAGTCGGCGGGAATCACCATCTGCTGGCGTTTTCCCTGGGAAATCAGCATTCGACCGAACATGCCGCTGTAGACGCCCGGCGGACAGGGGCCGGTGACTTTGACCAGCAGCGCCCGGCTGGCGCTGGAGGCTTCCGGCACGATCTCGCTGATCTGGGCCTGGCAGCTTAAGTCGATGGCGTCGATTTCCACGCCGACCGCGTCGCCGACCTTCAGGCTCAGCGCCACGCGTTCGGGCACGGGGGCGATCAGTTGCAGGCGATGCGGGTCGTACAGCGTGACGACGGTCTGGCCGGGCTTGGCGAGGTCGCCTTCCTGCACCTGCTTGTCGATGACGACGCCGTCGATGGGCGCGCGAATCGTGGCGTAATCCAGTTGAGCGCGGGCCTGTTTCAGGGCTTCCTCGGCGGCGCGAAGGTCGGCTTGCGTCACATCCACCACACGCTGCTGGTCGCCGAGTTCCCGAGCGGTGGCTGCCCCGCTGTCCTGCAGTTTCTTCGTCTTATCCAGATCGCTGGTCGCCTGCGCCAGCCGCGCCTTGCCGGCATCGACATTCGCTTCCGCACGTCGAACCTGGGCCGCGATATCCGCCTGGTCCAGTTCCACCAGCAGATCGCCTTTGCTCACGCGCTGGCCGGCACTCACGTGAACCTTCTTGACCTTCGCCAGCAGTTGCGACCCCACGGCCGTCTCCTGCACCGCGCGAACCGTGCCCAGAGCCTGCACCACCCGCGGCACTTCCCGCACGATGACCGGCATGGCGGCCCCCGTCGCGGGCTGCGTCGCCGCCGCAACCGCGCCCGGCTGCGTCTTGCGGTGAAACGCGCCGGCCAGCCAGACCAGCACCAACACGATCACCGCCGCGGCGATGATCCATTTCAAACCTGTCCGTACCCCGCTTGCGATCCCGCTGGACATGGATGCCTCCTATCAGATGACACGAGCATCCTATTGTAGTGCCGTTGCGGCCAGACATCTCCATCTCACCGTATGACAAATCCTGCGACGAAGACGTCGCAGCTACGAAAGAACAGTCTATTTTTCATAGCTGCGACGTCTTCGTCACAGGGATTTCCAGGCTCAAGGCTGGGTTGTGGCAGCAGGCTGCGTCGTCGTCTCAGTCAGCGGCATCGGCGCCAGCAGACCCGCCAGACGCTGAAGGTTCAGGTACGCCACCTTGCGGTCGAATTGTTCGCTGGTAAGGCGAAGCTGTGCGGAAAGCAACTGGTCCTGCGCGACGAGGCGTTCGAGATTGGTCGCCCGGCCGACGCGAACGAGGTCCGCCGCCTGCTCGAACGCCTGTTGGGCTGCTTTCACGTTGACGTCCAGTTCGCGCAGCCGGCCTTCGCTGATGCGCAGGTCTTCGTACGCGCTTTCCACGTCCTGCAACACCTGACGCCGCGTCAGCGATTCCGTGAGCTTCGTCTGACGGAACACCGACCATGCCGCACGGACGTCCTGGTGAATCCGCCCGCCGGTGAAGATCGGAACGTTCGCCTGCACCAGGGCAGTGTAAATGCTCGTCGGCGGCACGCTCTCGCGGTAGGCGAACACATTGAGATTGAGCGAAACGCTCGGGTAATACTGGGCGAAGGCGGACTGCACGCCATGCTGGGCCGCCGTCACCGCCGCGGCAGCCGCCGCAAGGTCCTGCCGATGCGCCACCGCCTGGGCCTGCATCTCCGCCAGCGAGGGGATTTGCGCCGGCACAATGAAATCATCCTGCAACGGATTGTCCAGACGGGGGACCGCCACGAGCAGGGCCAGCAGCGAACGGGCCTTGCGGACATCGCCCTTGACCTGCACGACCAGCACGCGGGTGGACGCCGCCTGGGCCTGCGCCTGGGCGAGGTCCAGTTCCCGGCCGGTCCCCGCGGCGATCTGCGCTTCCACGTCCCGCACCCGCTCCTCCTGCAATGCCAGCGAGTTTTCCAGCACGGAAACCTGGCTGAAGCTGCGCAGCACCTGGTAGTACGCCCTGGCCGCATCCAGCAGCAGTGAAGCCCTTACGTTCAGCAGCAGCGCCTTGCGCTGTTCCACTGTTGAAGCCGAGCGGCCGAGATCCTCCATGCTGCGGATGGCGTTGAAATTGACGTAGCTGCCCTGTGCCGGCACATCGGTGTAGCGGTTGTTGTGGTGATCGACGCCGGAGACGGGATCGCGTTTGTAGAACGTGGGCACCAGCGACACGGTGGGCAGGAACTCCGCGGCGATGCGTTTGCGGGCGATGATGGCCTGAAGATAGTCCTCGCCGGCGATGTTCAGCCGCTCGTGATCGCGGTTGGCCATCGCCAGCGCGCGGGACAGCGTCAGCGCCTCGGCGGGATTCAGCGCGGGCATGTCCTTCGTCGCGGGATCGTCGACGACCTGCCGGTATGCGGCGATTTCCTTCGCCGGATCGACCTGACAGCCGACGAGCAAGGCCAGACCGCCGAACAGGAGAAACGCCAGACCCAGGCGATGCGTTGAAGTCATGAAACATCCTTTTGACACAGTCCGTGCCGAAGTGGTCCTCGCAGATGATTGACATCGCGGTCCGATCGGGATGAGGACACATACGAGCGAGTCGAATCGTCGTGCGTTGATGCGTGAACGAGACCTTCTTGTCGGGCTGACCATGCAATCCTATACTTCCGCACGATTTGAATGCCAATCCGCCGGTACTGTCAAATCGCGCCGCATTCCACTTTTCCCGCCAACCACCGAGCATCAGCACCATGTTTTCACACGCTGTTTCTCCACGAGCGTCCATCATCCTTCCCCTGGCAGCGGCGGGTCTGGTCCTGCTGGCGGGCTGCGACCGCGCCCCGGCCCCCGGAAATTCCGCGGAACAGGGCAACGCCGCCGGCGTCCCCGTCAGCCTGCAACCGATCCGCCGACAGAGCGTGCAACGGGAGATCGAAGTCGTCGGCACGCTGTGGGCGGACGAGGATACGCAGATCGCCGCGAAGGTCGCGGGCAAGACCGCTGCCGTGTTCAAGGACATCGGCGACACGGTGGCCGGCGACGAACCGCTGGCCCAGATCGAGAAGACCGATTTCGAGCTGATCGTGCGTCAGAAGAGCCTGGCGATGCAGGAGGCGCTGGCGAAGATCGGCCTGTCCGCACTGCCCGCCAGCCCGTGGGATCCGGATGACGTGCCGACCGTCCGCCGCGCCAAGCTGCAGACGGACAACGCCCACTCCCGTTACAACCGGGGCAAGAAGCTGTTCGAGCAGGAGCCGCCGCGCATCAGCGAACAAGAATTCGACGACCTGAAAACCGCGCTCGCCGTGGCGAACCAGGACTACGACGTGGCGAAACTGATCGCCCGGGCCGTGCTGGAGGAAGCCCGTTCACGCCAGGGCGATCTGGCCATCGCGCAGCAGAAGCTGCTCGACAGCACGGTCCGCGCCCCGCTGGCGCAGCGCGACAACGGCTCGCCCCGCGTCTATACCATCGCCGACCGCTCCGTCTCCGTGGGTCAGTACATCAAGGAAGGCGCGACGCTGTTCCGCCTGATCGACACGGACCTGGTCAAGCTCAAGGCCAAGGTTCCCGAGCGTTACGCCCATCAGGCGAAGGTGGACCAGAAGGCGAGATTGCGCGTGGACTGGTCGACGGACGAGTTCTGGGGCCGGGTCTCGCGCATCAATCCGCAGATCGATCCGGACAACCGCACGTTCGAGGTGGAAATCGAGATCGCCAATCCCCGGCACGTGCTCAAGCCCGGCGCTTTCGTCGGCGCGTTCATCCAGACGCACGAGGATTCGAGCGTGGTCTTCGTGCCGCAGGACGCGGTGATCAACTTCGCCGGCGTGAACAAGGTGTTCACCGTGGCGGAGGGCAAAGCGAAGGAAATGCCCGTCAGTCTGGGCACGCGTCAGGGCGACTGGGTGGAAGTGACGCAGGGCCTGACGGGCGACGAGCAGGTGGTCGTCGCCGGGGCGGGGAGACTTGCGTCGGGCGTGACGGTGAAAGTCGTCGCCGCCGAAGCCCGCACGAACAAACCCGCCGCGTCCGACGAGGACCAGGAGAACCCCTCGTGACCCTGCCTGAACTGTGCATTCGCCGTCCCGTGTTCACGACCATGCTGATCGCCCTGCCCGTCGTGGTGGGCCTGCTCAGCTATGCCCGCATGGGCGTGGACCTGTTTCCCAACGTGGACCTGCCGATCGTCATCGTCACCACCACGCGCCCCGGCACGTCGGTGGAGGAGATGGAAACCGGCGTGACCAAGCGCATCGAGGAGGCCGTCAACACCATCTCCAGCATCGACGAGCTGCGCAGCACCACGAAGGAAGGCATTTCCGTCGTCCGAATCGCGTTTCTGCTGGAAAAGGACCGCGACGTGGCGCAGCAGGAAGTGCAGGGCAAGATCAACACGATCCTGTCGCAGCTTCCCACGGGCACGGACGCGCCGATCGTGGACAAGTTCGACGTGGATGCTTCGCCGGTGATGACGATCGCCGTTTCCGGCCGACGGTCGCTGCGGGAAGTCACGGAAATCGCCGACAAGCAGATCAAGGACCAGTTCAGCAGCCTGCCAGGCGTCGGCTCGGTCAGTCTCGTCGGCGGGCGCAAGCGGGCGATCAACGTCGTTGTCGACGCCGGCAAGCTCGACGCCTACAACCTGTCCATCGAGCAGGTGCGGCAGGCTCTGGCGTCGCAGAATCTTGAGCTTCCCGGCGGGCGGGTGGACCAGAACTCGCGCGAACTGGTTCTGCGCACCATGGGCCGGATCGACCAGACCTCGCAGTTCCAGGACATCATCATCGCCAACATCCACGGCCAGCCGATCCGCGTCCGCGACGTCGGCCACGCCGACGACAGCCACGAGGAACCCCGCGGCCTCGGTCGCCTCGACGGCGAAAACGCCGTCCTCCTCATCGTTCAGAAGCAGAGCGGAGCCAACACCGTCAAGGTCATCGACACCGTCAAGGCCCGACTCGAACAGCTTCGCACCGCCTTCGCTGAAACCGGCAAAAACGACCTGCGCATGGAGGCCATCCGCGATCAGTCCATCTTCATCAACGGCTCGCTGCACGAAGTCCAGAAACACCTGATCCTCGGCGCCATCCTCGTCTCCGTCACCATCCTCCTCTTCCTGCGCGACTGGCGCACGATGGTCATCGCCTCGCTCTCGATCCCCACTTCGCTCATCGCCACGTGCATGGTCATGAACTGGCTCTCGTTCACGCTCAACAACATCACCATGCTGGCCCTGGTGTTGTCCGTGGGCATCGTCATCGACGACGCCGTGGTGGTGCACGAAAACATCTTCCGGTGGATGGAGGAGAAAGGTAAAAGCGCGTGGGACGCCGCGCTGGGGGCGACGAAGGAAATCGCCCTGGCCGTCATGGCTACCACGCTTTCGCTCGTCGTCATCTTCCTCCCCATCGCCTTCATGAGCGGGCGCGTCGGACGATTCTTCTTCTCCTTCGGCGTCACCACGGCCGTGGCCATCCTGATGTCCATGCTCGTCAGCTTCACCATGACGCCCATGCTCTGCTCTCGCTTCCTCAAACTCTCCAAAAAGGCCCGCGACGCCATCGCCCACGGCCACAGCCACCACAGCGGCGGCGTCTACGGCTGGGTCTGCGAAAAACCCTACCTCCTCATTCTCCGATGGTCCATGCGACACCGCTGGGTCGTCGTGCTGGCCACCGTCGTCACCGTCGGCAGCCTGTTCCCCATCCGCGCCATCCACTACCCCGGCCTCGTGGGCATGATCGGCCTGAACTTCCTCCCCAAAGACGACCAGAGCGAATTTGAAATCGCCGTCACCACGCCACCAGGCTGGAGCCTCCAACGCACATCCAACGTCTTCGCCCGCATGGAAGACCAGCTTCGCCGCTGGCCCGAAGTCGTCCACGTCATGACCACCATCGGCGACACCACCGGCAAAGTCACCAAGGGCCAGGGCGACGTCACCCAGGGCGGCCTCTACGTCCGGCTCATCGAACTGACCGACCGCGCCAAGGCTTCCACCGGCAAATTCAGCCAGTTCGCCATCATGGCCAAAGCCCGCGACATGATCGCCGCCGACCCCGAAATGGCGGAACTCCGTGCCAGCGTCCAGTTGCCCTCGAACTTCTCCAGCGGCACAGCCAACGCCGACATCGAGTTCAACCTCATCGGTCCCGACCTTCGCAAACTCAGCGAATACGCCGAGAAAATCATTCAGACCCTCCGCCGCAACCCCGGCCTCGCCGACGTCGACACCACCACCGCCTTCCGCAAGCCCGAAATGCGCGTCGTCATCGACCGCGACCGCGCCATGGACCAGCAAGTCTCCGTCCAGACCATCGCCTCCACCCTCCGCACCCTCGTCGGCGGCCAGATCGTCTCCGACTACAAAGACAACCAGGTCGGCGAACTCTACGACGTCTGGCTCCGCGCCAAGGGCGTTGACCGCGACAACCAGCAGGCCGTGCAACGCCTCAAAATCCCCGGCAAATCCGGCCTGATCGAGCTGGGCAACGTCGCTAAGCTCCAGGAAAACCGCGGCCCCTCCCAGATCGACCGCTATGCCCGGCAACGCAAGATCGGCATCGTCGCCAACCTCGCCGCCGGAGGCACCACCGGCCAGGGCGTCCAGGCCTTCTACGCCGCCGCCGCCGAACTGAACATGTCCCCGGACTACACCTTCATCGCCACCGGACGCGCCAAAACCCAGGCCGAATCCAATGTCGCATTCCTCATGGCCCTGATCCTCTCCCTCGTCTTCATGTACCTGATCCTCGCCGCTCAGTTCGAAAGCTTCATCCACCCCGTCACCATCCTCCTCGCCGTGCCCCTGACCGTGCCCTTCGCTCTGCTCTCGCTGATCATGCTCGATCAGCCGCTGACCATCTACTCCATCCTCGGCCTGTTCCTGCTCTTCGGCATCGTCAAGAAAAACGGCATCCTCCAGGTCGACTACACCAACGTCCTGCGCGGCCGGGCAAAGGAAAATCCCAACGAAGTGCCTCTGCTCTACCGCGATCCCGCTTCCGATCCGAACGCCGGAAACACCTGGTGGACCCGCTGGATCGCCAGCCTGCCCCAGGAAAAACGCATCCGCCTCTGGGCCGTCATGGAAGCCAATCGCACCCGCCTTCGCCCCATCCTCATGACCACCCTCATGCTCATCGCCGGCATGATCCCCATCGCGCTCGGCGAAGGCCCCGGCTCCGGCTCCCGCGCCTCCATGGCTGAGGTCATCGTCGGCGGACAGGCGCTGAGCCTCCTGCTCACCCTCCTCGTCACCCCCGTCGCCTACTCCCTCTTCGACGACCTCTCCTTCTTCTGGCGACGTACCTTCGGCAAACGCCTGCGCCCCGCCGAGAAGACACAACCGCAACCCGAACCCACCGCCTGACCCGGCGGCACTTCCAGCCCTCTTCCTCAACGACGCATCCGACACACCGCGGCTGGAAATCAAACCGTCGTTCGTTCATTCCAAACTGCGACGTCCTCGCCACAGGCTCTCAGCAGGACCGCACCTGATCTTCAAGGAAAACTTGCATCTCTCTTTCATTGCTAGCTGCGGCGTCTTCGCCGCAGGGATTCGTTCCGGAGGAAGGCATGAATCAAAAACCCCCGAAAATCGCGCTTTGAAAATTTCTCCGCGCAGCCGACGTCGTTTCGTCTCGACATACTCTGTTTCCAGAACCATACCTTCAGGATATGAAGACGCCAATCGTCAGATCAGCCCAAAACCATGCCCGCGCCCCCGCGCAGACAGCCCCGAAGACGGCCTTGTGATCCATTTCCGGAGGCGTTGCTTTCGGTCTGATGCTCCAGCGATTCCAGTGATTCATCTGATTCTTCCGATTCACGCGAGACGCGTCACCTCCAATACGAGCCGGAAGCGTCAGCGATGGCCCTTATGCGAATCACCCGTGATGGTCGTTGCCGGAGGGCCGTCGCTCACGCTTCCGGCTCGTCAAGTGCATGAATCATTCCCGTCGCCTCGCCCCTCGCCGGTTGTCTTGATTTGGCCGTTGTATTACACCATTCGCATGCAGCGTCACAGGCCGCACGGGCATGCGGACGCCGTCCGGGAGCCTTGGCCATGATTCGATATTTTCAATCACCGTTGGCGCGATGACAGTCCCCCATCAGCCATTCGCACAGCCGGAAATGTCCTATGTCAAGCATTGACCTCTGGGTTCTCCCCCGTGTCGTTCCTTAGCCGGGGTGATACTGACGTTCTGTCCATTGATAGCGACACGAAAGTGTTCGCCTCGATGGAGCAGCAGAACTTCAGCATGTGGCCAGGCGACGGGCAGGGCCGGTTGCACATCCAATTTATCCCAATGCTGCGTCACACCGAGCAAGCCATGCACAATGGCTGCGGGAACGATGACCTGGTCGGCGAGATAGGGTTCGCCTGCCCAGCCGAAGGGGACACCTTCCCGGGTAAAGGAGTTTTCGCCCTCGTACCAATTCGTCTTTGCCGCGTGTTGGGTAAAGGCACGCAACCGCCGATATGCGCCTTCCTTGTCGCCACAGCGGGCTCGGGCGACGATTTCCCAATAGGTCCAGCTCAGCAGCATGCCGCCGTTCTGGTAATACCCCCATCCGGCAGCGGCACACCCGGCACAAAGCTCCTGGGGTACAGGCCAGAGGCAATCCAGTGTCGCTTCGCCGGTGTAACCATATTTTTCCGTCAGAACCGCCAGTCGTCGGTCGGCGGTGTCGAGAATGGCGCGCGCACGTTCCGGCGTTGCAAGGCCGAAGACGATGGCTGGATACTGAACCAGCGACATGAAGTAGGAATGCCTGGTTCCATGCGGATCGACCCAGTCGGAGTACGCTGCCTGGTTGGTTCCACAGGCGTTGTCGTCCCAGAACAGCTCATTGAATCGCTGCCGCACGACTTCGGCCTGGTCGGTGTAATCGTTTTGGCGTTCATGGCGCCCCAGTGCGCCGGCGATGGACGCCATGGCGAGCAGCGAGGCGTAGTAGAAGGCATTGTGGTAGGCCAGAGAGCCGCCGGCGCGTATGCCGTCAAAATACCAGTTGGCGCATACCTTTTCCGAAAGCGACGTCCAACCGATCAGGCCACTGTTCTGCCGGGCATTTTGAGTCACGATGCCGACAGCCCGCTCCAGATCGAAAAACCGACGTTGCGCCCAGGAAATATCACCGGTATGGATGAGGTAGCGCTCGGCAGCGATAGGCAAAGCGGTTTGATTCTCAATGAGGACTTTGCCAGGCTCATGGCTGAATCCCCATTCCAGACGTCCATCGGCATCCAGGACGTCGAGACGCATATCCAAGGCCTTGCGCAACGCTTCGGCGTGACTGACATGGCACGACGAAAGAGACTCGTGGCCCGGTACACCGACGCTCATGGCGTAGGCAGCGATCCAAGGCGTGAAGCCGACCCGCCATCCGT
>JADLAP010000110.1 GCA_020848195.1 Phycisphaeraceae bacterium | reverse complement strand
GGTCATCGTGCTGATCGTGCTGTTCCGCAATCCGCTGCTGGAGTATCTGACCAAGTAGCTCCCGGGTGCGGCGCGCAAACACCGCACCTTCGGGGCGTGAGGCGTGTATGCAGTTTTCCGGCACGACCTTCCTGCTCGAGATTGTCAACTTCCTGGTCCTGCTGTGGATCTTGAAGCGGTTTTTGTACGGCCCGGTGCTGGCCGTAGTGGCCCGCCGCCGGGAGGAAATCGCTCAATCGCTCGCCACCGCCGAGCGCACCTTGCAGGAGGCTGCGGTCATGCGCGAGCAGGTCGAACGCCGGCTCGCCGACGGCCAACGCGAGCGGGAACGCGCCCACGCCGCGCTTGAGGAAGAACTGCGCGTCGAGCGGGCACGGGAACTGGCGGAGTTGCGCAAGCTGCTGGAACAGGAGCGGGAGAAGTCCCAGGTCCTCGAAGCACGTCGGCTCCGCGAATTGAGCCGGCAGACCGAAACCGCGGCGATCTTGCAGGGCGGACAATTCGCCGGCCGACTGCTGGCCCGGCTCGCAGGACCGGACCTGGAAACCCGCCTGATGGACCTCTTGCTCGCGGACCTGCTGGCGTTTCCGGCGGAACGCCGCGGCGCAATTGCCGACGCGTGTACCCGGACCGGCGGCCGCGCGCAGGTCACCAGCGCGTTCCCGCTGTCTGACACGCGCCGGGCCACCGTAGCCAATGCCCTGCAGGTCGTGGTCGGCCGGCTGCCGACCTGCGAATGGCACGTCGATCCGCAGTTGCTCAGCGGCCTGCGCATCGCCATCGGGCCGTGGGTCCTGCACGCGAATCTCCAGGACGAACTCCGCTTCTTTGCCGAGGCTGCCAATGGCGTGGAACACAGCGACGAGCACGCCGATCACGCGTAGGGCCTGCTGGCTCTCGGACTACCAGTTCGGTCTGCGCCTCTCCGAGCAGGGCAATGTCGTTTCCGTCGGGGACGGCATCGTGTGGATGGAGGGCCTGCCTTCCGCCGCGATGGACGAGATGCTGGTGTTGGAGGACGGCAGTCGTGCGCTGGTCTTCCATCTGGCACGCCAGCGCATCGGCGGGATCCTGCTCCATCAAACGGACCGGCTGACGTCCGGCACGCCGGCGCGTCGCACCGGCCGGCGGGTCAGCTTGCCGACCGGAGACGCGGTGCTGGGGCGGGTCGTCGATCCCATCGGCGTGCCGCTGGACGGCTGGCCCGCGCCGGAGTCGACCGGACGGCGCGATCTGTTCGCCGCCTCGCCGCCGATTCTGGCGCGCGACTTCGTGCAGCGGCCGATCTACACCGGCTGCAAGATGGTCGACGCGCTGATCCCGATCGGGAAAGGCCAGCGTCAGCTCATCATCGGCGACAACGGCGTCGGCAAGAGTTCGCTCGCGCTCGATGCCGTGATTCACCAACGCGGCCGCGGCGTCCGGTGTGTCTACGTCCTGATCGGTCAGAAACGCTCCAGCATCGCCGCGACCATTCAGACCCTGCGCGCCGAGGGCGCCATGGCCCACACCACGCTGGTCGTGGCCGAGGCCACCGCGCTGCCCGGACTCAAGTACCTGGCGCCGTTTGCCGGCTGCGCGATCGCCGAGTCGTGGATGGAACAGGGCCACGACGTGCTGATCATTTACGATGATCTGACCACGCACGCGCAGACCTATCGCGAGCTGTCCTTGCTGCTGCGTCGCCCGCCGGGTCGAGAGGCGTATCCCGGCGACATCTTCTTCCTGCATGCGCGCCTGTTGGAGCGATCCACCTGCCTGGCGGCCTCGATGGGCGGCGGCAGCATCACCTCTTTGCCGATCGTGGAGACCAACCAGGGCGAGATCTCCGCGTACGTTCCGACCAATCTGATTTCCATCACGGATGGGCAGGTATACCTCGACTCCCACCTGTTCGCGGCGGGCGTGCTCCCGGCGATCGACGTCACCCGGTCGGTGTCGAGAATCGGTGGCAAGGGTCAGCATCCGCGGGTGCGCGAGCAGTCCGGTCGGATCAAGCTGGACTACCTGCAATTCCTCGAATTGGAGGTTTACACACGCTTCGGCACGCATCTGGAGGCGGGTGTCGAGGCACGGATCAAGCGCGGTCGGGTGCTGCGCGAGATTCTCAAGCAGGATCGCCTCGACCCGCGCACGATCGAGTTCCATCTGGCCTGGCTGATGGCCTTCAACGAAGGTCGCTTCGACGCCTTTCTCCCGGAACAGGTCGCTCCCGGCCTCGAACGACTGGCAGAACGGATTCGCGACGCGCAGCCCACGTTGGATACGCCGCTCGACCAGTGGCAGCAGATTGTCGCATCCGCGTTTGCGGAGCACGCACCGCCATGAGCCGCCGTCGCGAACGGGAGGACCACCTCCGAGCCCTGGACGACATCCGCGGGATCCTGCGCGCCATGCGCAATTTGGCGTGGCTGGAAACCCGCAAGTTGATGCGATTCCTGGAGACCCAACGACGGGTCATCGAGTCCATGGAGGCGGCCGCGGGCGACTTCTTCGCCTACCACCCCGGCGCGCTGCGCCGCGCGCCCGCCGTACGACCGGTGTTCCTGCTGATCGGATCGGAACGGGGTTTCTGCGGCGATTTCAATGTCGCGATTCGAGAGTCGTATCACCAACTCTTGTCCCCCTCGCAACCCGAAGTGCCGACGGTGCTCGCGGTCGGTCGCAAGCTGCAGTCGACGCTCGGCGCCCTCGGGCCGCCCCGCATCAGCGTGGACGGGGCCACGGCCGCGGAGGAGATTCAGGACGTGCTTGGCCGCATCATGGACGCGTTGCTGGAGCACGCAGCGCACACCGGACAGTTCAGCCTGCTCGATCTGATCGTCATCCGTCGCCGACCGACGGCCCACGGCATCGAGACGCAGACCGACCCGCCCTTCCACAGCTTCGGCGGCGCCGCACCCCGCGGCAGCAGTCCGCCGCGTCTGTATCTGCCGCCGCAGACGTTCCTGACCGAACTGATCGAGCAGTTCGTGCCGGCGCGGTTGCACGAGTTGATCTACGATTCGTTGCTGGCGGAGAACATGACCCGCATCCAGCACATGGAGCGGGCGCTGCGTCATCTCGAAGACAATCTCGAACAGGCACGGCGCCAGTGGCATTCTTCACGGCAGGAGGAAATCACCGAGGAGATCGAAGTGATCCTGCTGAGCACAGAGGCGATGCGCGCGGCGGCCCCGTTCCGCGATCGCGATGCGCCGGCGTCGGCGGAGTGACCGATCGGCAGGTGCGTCGTGGCAGGATCACGCCCCCCTGTGCCAATGATGGTGAGACAACCCCCGGTCCTGCTATTACTGAAGGGGGCAGAAGTGGAGATCACCATGTCACAGGAGAAGAGCACAAACACGGGTAGGATGGCGGATCCCGTCTTCCTGTACGCATCCGACGAGACATCCGAGAGATTCCGGTACGAGATGGTCGCTGACTACGTTCTATTTCTATATCAACGGCAGACCGGACGCGCGCCTCCGGCGTTTTCCCAATTCGAGGCGGATGTACTGAATTACTGCGAGTTCGATCTGTACTCGCCGCCGTAGGCGCCAAGAGGGGGGGATCATGAAGTGGGCCGTCGCTCGTTCTGGTGCATGATCGCCGCCACGATGATCGCGTTCTGCACGTCAAGCGCCACCGCAGCGGAGGAGCATGAGTACCTCGTCGCCATTGTGCCCGGGCGTGTCTGTGCCATCGCGCTCGATGGCAGCGTACGAACACTCTTGCGCGAGCCGCTCGGTGATCGGGGATACCGCGTACTTCTCGGAGGTTCGCACACACATGGTCTCACGATCACTTCGACCGGCGATCTTCTCGTTCTTAATGCCGATCCCGAGCGACTTGAGCGGGGGATCCTACAGCGTCTGCGGCTTGCTCTCAACTCCACAGCTTTGCTCTCCGAGACGCAGGACGTGTCCATTCACTCCATCTCGGGGGCCGTCTGCGGCGAGCCCACCGTTGCACCGGACGATCTCCACATTGCACTAGGGTCGAGAGGCTCCTCGGACTACTCGATGGAGTTGCACTCCCTGAACATCGAGACGGGTTCGCTCAAACGGCTCACCGGAATCCCCGGTCGGGACCGCGGCGGACCTGGCGGAGTAGCGCACAGGCCACGCTGGTCCCCAGACGGGACGCGGATTGCGTTCTTCTGGGATGCAACGGGCCTGGCATCCGACTACATGAACCGACAGGAATACGAACTGTATGTCGTCACGTTGACTGGCGAGCTGACCAAGTTAGCGGAAGCATGCAGGCGGCCGGGCTCGGCAAACTTCATACCTTGGGCGGGTCCGATCTGGTCGCCGGACGGCAAGACCGTCTATTTCGTCGGCAACTACGAAAAGGGACACAACGAAGACGGGCAGGGCGAACCGCTCACCTATTCCGTTCCCGCGGTCGGCGGCGCACTCCAACGCGTTTGCCGTGGCAACCCAACATCAATCACGCCCGATGGGAGGTACCTGTTCGTGACCGGCAAACCGCCGACCTTCGGTCCCGAGAGTCATCGGCTTCGCGTCGATCTACGAGATGGCACCGAGGTCAGTCTCGGCGTAGACTGGAGCGACGCCTTGGTCTCACCGAGCGGTCGATACGTTGTCGGCGCGCCCCCAGGCGCGCTGGTCTTCTTCACGATCGATGGCAACGAGATCGCGCGGGTGGACTTGAGCAAGACGCCGCTCAATCGAGGGGTATCGCTGACCCAGGGCGCGTGGTGGGTGAAGCAGAAGTAACGCCTGCTTTCATTCCATGCGGTGAAGACAGGCGGGTTCGCGCACCTGCAGGCGAGGTTTGTGCCCGAACGCGACATGGAGTCCTTGTCCTTCAGCGGCAGTCTGGATCTGCATGTGTTCGCTCCTCTCCCCGCGGGGAAGTCGGTCACCGCAGACGTTCGGATTGTCACCGACCAGGCCACACCACCTCCCCATGCAGCCGTAATCTCCGCTGCGGATGTGGGTGACGTACTGGATCGGTTCTGGACCGTACCATCAACGTACTGGCGGCCCTTTGGCGTCCGGTTCAGGGTCGGTAGAGGAAATGTCGCACCCAAGCGATTTGAGGACACAAGTTGACTTCTCGGTCGGTTCTGCTGGTCACGACGAAGTGGACGACCTTTGGTCGGCCCTGCGACCCGACGGATCGACATGGCGGGATGAGAATGCCAGTCTGGCGCTGTTCCTGGTTCCCGTCTTCACAGGGCAGTTGAATGCGCACGAACTGGGACACAAGCTGGGCATCGACGGGGACTACGAGGAACCGGACCGCGGGGATGAGCTCAGTTCGCACGGGGAGGGGATCGATGGACGAGGAGTCAGGCCGAGAATCTCCTTCCAGGACGGTTCCACCGCATCTGGCGCAGCATCGAGGATCGCCAAATGAAATTCGCCACACCGATCGACACGTCCTGGAGCAGTGTGCCACTGGTCCTGGCGCTGTTCCTCGTTGCCAACCCGGCGCGCCCGCAATCCGAGGATCCGGAGCGACCGGTGGAGGCTGTCATCCTCGAGTTCATTCGGGCCTATCCGACCGCGGACGACCTGTCAACCGCGCACCTCTATCGGAGCTGCGACCGAGATCCAGAGGGTGCCGTCCGCTGCTTCGCCCCGTTCGCACGGCACACCGATCCCCTCATTCGTGATCTTGCGATCGATGCACTCGCCCGCTACGACCGCTACACCTATCTGCCCGAGACAATCGCTGCGGGAGCACAAGGTTCGTTACGCGCCTTCAGCATTCTTCGCTCCACCGACTGGAGCAGAGCGGCCGCCGGTCTGCGTACCCAGGCAAGAGTCATGCTTTGCCGCCAAGTGGAGGAAACGGCCAACGAACAAGCCGCTTCTGCGCTTGGAGCGATCGGGCTGGAAGAGGACATTCCGGCACTCCAGACCGCGTTGGAGTGTGTCTTGTCGCGCCGAATCACCCTTCCCCCCCCCGCACGAAAACCTGCAGCGCCTGATGGAGGCTTCGGGCACTGGAATACCCCCGTTCGAGTACTGGGAGTTGGATCTGCGACAGGCGATGGCCAGGTTGGGAGACACGGATCAACTGCGGTTCTTTCGCCACCGTCTGCTGGGAGGAGACCGCACTCGGGCCATAGATGCCCTGGATCGTTCGATCTACATCGCTCGGTCCGAACTCGCGGAAGCGGTTGGCACCTTCCTGTCAGATACGACGCCGTTGCCCGGGGGGGGGCACGGTAGGGACACACCAGCGCGATGGGCGATCGACACGCTGGCGAAGACGTATCCGGAAATCGCGAAGTCCTGCCCCCGCAACAACCGCGCCCAATTCTGGCGGACCCAACTCGATGAACTGCGCGAGGACGCTGCTGCAGAAGGTCCCACCCATGATCCACGCCCGGGGAACATCGATCGCGATCCGGCGCCCATCAACACGGCACCCGGCAACACCGGCCCCCCTCCCGACTCGATGACGTCCGACGCGAAAGGGAGTCGCCCGGACGTCTCCGGGTCGGACCAGGGCACGTACGCCATGACAGCGGCAGCGCTGTTCTTCCTGATGCTCGCGGTAGTCGCGCTCTGGGTCATCGTGCGCTCCCGGTTCGCGAGGTGATCCACGATGTTGGGATCCTAGTGGGCCGTCAAACTTGAATCACTGGGTAGACACGATGCAGCTTTTCGCGCGCCCGGTCGATCGAGAACCGCCAGTTAATGCGGACCGCATTGCGATT
>JADLAP010000335.1 GCA_020848195.1 Phycisphaeraceae bacterium | reverse complement strand
TCATCGGGGATCCTAAGGCCGACGCACGCAGGCTCGCTGCGGTGTCACCGGTGGAACTGGCGAGCGCGGTCAAGGTGCCCGTGCTGCTGATGCACGGGACGAACGATGCCGTCGTGCCCATGGAGCAGTCCGAGCTGATGCAGAAGGCCCTTGAGAAGGCGGGCAGGCCAACGGCGCTCCTGCGTTTCCCGGGTGAGGCCCATCCGGACTGGTCGACAGCCCACCACAAGGCTGAACTGATCGCCATCGACCGGTTTCTCTGGCAGCACCTCGGCCCCGGCCACGGGATCACGGCGCCCCCGCCGGAGATGCCTGCCATCGCGAACTGACCGGCAGCAGGCGGCGGGGATGGACGGCACCCTCAGGGACGCCGCCGCTGCGCGATCTCATCCAGCCGCCGCTGCTCCTGGCGTGCGCGGTGTTCATCGGCCTGCTCGCGCAGGCGCTCGTTGAAGCGCTGCAGGGCGAGTGCCTGCGCGCGTGCCTCGCGCCAGCGCTCCACCTGCTGCCGGTAGCGGGTCTCCTCCTCGGCGACGAGCTGGCGCTGGCGGGTGGCCGCCTCGCGCAGGCGCGCGGTGAACTGGCGCCGGCCGGTGATCATGGCGGTGGTGAGGCTGCCGCTGCCGTCCGCCGACAGGCGTTCGTAGTGCTGCACGTAGCCGTCGATCTGCTGCAGCCGTTCCTCCTCGGCGTGCAGCACTGCCAGCCGCTGGCCGATCTCGCGCGAGGCGGCATCGGCGTCGAACTCGGCCAGCCGCTGCAGGGAGTCAAGGGGCTTGCGCCGGCGCATGGCCTGGTCCGGGGCGGGCGCTGCTATGCCGCGGCGCCGTCGGAGTTGACGAGTGCCTCGAGCTCGGCGACCGCGGTCGCAAGCGCCACCGCCTGGTGCATGTCCTGGCGCAGGAAGGCCTCGATACGCGGCCACAGCCGCACGGCGCGGTCGAGCTGCGGGTCGGAGCCGGCGCGGTAGGCGCCGACGGTGATGAGGTCGCGGTGGCGCTGGTAGTAGGCGTAGATCTCGCGCAGGCGCTGTGCCGCACGCAGGTGCTGGGGCGCGCAGATGCGGTTCATCGAGCGGCTGATCGAGGCCTCCGGGTCCACCGGCGGGTAGATGCCCGCCTCGGCGATGTCGCGCGAGAGCATGATGTGGCCATCGAGCACGGCGCGCGCGGCGTCGACGATCGGGTCGTTCTCGTCGTCGCCCTCGGCCAGCACGGTGTAGAAGGCAGTGATCGAGCCCCCGCCATGCGTGCCGGTGCCGGCGCGCTCGATGAGCTGCGGCAGTCGCGAAAACACCGAGGGCGGGTAGCCCCTGGTGGCCGGCGGCTCGCCGATGGCGAGCCCGATCTCGCGCTGCGCCTGGGCGAAGCGCGTCAGTGAATCCATCAGCAGCAGGACCTGCAGGCCCTGGTCGCGGAAATATTCGGCGATGGCGGTGGCCATCCACGCGCCGTGCAGGCGCAGCAGGGGCGAACAGTCGGCGGGCGTGGCCACCACCACCGAGCGGGCGAGCCCCTCGGCGCCGAGGTTGTCCTCGACGAACTCCTTCACCTCGCGCCCGCGCTCGCCGATGAGCCCGACGACGATGACATCGGCGCTCGTGTAGCGCGTCATCATCGCCAGCAGGCTGCTCTTGCCGACGCCGCTGCCGGCGAACAGCCCGAGGCGCTGGCCGCGCCCGGCGGTGAACAGGGCGTTGAGCACGCGCACGCCGACGTCCAGCGGCTCGGCGATGGGCCGGCGCTGCAGCGGGTTGATGGGCCGTGCCTCCAGCGGCACGCGGGCCTCGGCCAGTACCGGGCCGCGGCCATCGAGCGGATTGCCCGCGCCGTCGATGACGCGCCCGAGCAGGGCGGAGCCGACCGGGACCTGGGCGACTGTCGAGGTGGGGATCACGCGTGCATTGGGCATCACGCCGGCGAGTCCGCCGGTCGGCATCAGGAAGAGCCGGTCACCCGCGAAGCCGACCACCTCGGCCTGCACGGTGCCGCCATCCTGTCCCTCGATGAGGCAGCGCGCGCCCAGTGCGGCCTCGCAGCCGGTGGCCTCCAGCGTCATGCCGGCGGCGCGCGCCAGGCGGCCCTCGACGATGCAGCCGGGGTGGCGGACGCGCTGGCGCAGCCCTGCCAGCTGGTCGGACCAGCGCCGGCTCCGCTCACTGGCCCGCATCAGCATCGGGTGTCGTGCCTGCATCGGTGGCGCCTTCGTTGCGGGGGTCATCGAACAGCGTGGCGATGGTGCGGGCGAGCCGGGTCTCCAGCCGGCCGTCCACCTGCGAGCTGGTGGTGGTCACCAGGCAGCTGCCGCGTTCCATCAGCGGGTCGGACTCGATGCGCCAGGCGCGCGGGCCCTGCGCGGGTGCCAGGCACTCCTCCAGCACCGCGGCGTCCTGCGGGTGGACGCGCACGGTGATGTCGGTGGCCGACATCGGCAGCGCCGCCAGCGCTTCGCGCACCACGCCGGCGACATGGCTCGGGTCGAGGCGCAT
>JADLAP010000109.1 GCA_020848195.1 Phycisphaeraceae bacterium | reverse complement strand
GGGTATGGGCGCACTGCCTTTGCCGTGATATGCTGATCGCGCGAACAGTGTTTCGCACGAGTCGGCGACGTTGCGTTGAACCGCGTTCCGGCTTGCCTGGGTGGTCAGGATGACCCGTCCCGGCTGCCAACATCTGGGTGTCCCGGAGTTCGACAGGGAGGTCGACCTGAATGCGACTGGCCAAGCTCACCGTCTGCGGCTTCAAGTCTTTCGCCGATCGCACCGAGATCACGTTTGATGCCCCCATTACCGGCATCGTCGGCCCCAACGGCTGCGGCAAGTCCAACGTCGTCGACGCCATCAAATGGGTCCTCGGCGAACAGTCCGCCAAGAGCCTGCGCGGCGAAGCCATGCTCGACGTCATCTTCAACGGCTCGGCCACGCGCAAGCCGTCCGGCATGGCCAGCGTCACGCTGACCTTCGACAATCCCATGGACGCGCAGGGCCAGCGTGCCCTGTCCGTCGATCACGATCAGGTCAGCGTCACCCGCCAGCTCTACCGCGACGGCTCCAGCGAATACCTGATCAATCGCCAGCGGGCACGCCTGCGCGATATCCGCGAACTGTTCATGGACACCGGCATCGGCACCGACGCCTACTCCATCATCGAGCAGGGCAAAGTGGACATCATGCTCAAGTCCAATGCCCTGGAACGCCGCGAGATTTTCGAGGAAGCGGCCGGGATCAGCCGGTTCAAGGCCCGCAAGAAGGAAGCCACCCGCCGGCTGGAGCGCACGGAGCAGAACCTTTCGCTCTGCCGCACGCGGGTGGAGGATGTGGAACGCCGGCTGCGCAGCGTGAAGGTGCAGGCGACCAAGGCGAGGAACTACCAGGAATATGCCGCCCAGCTTCGCCAGCTTCAGTTGCAGCACGCCCTGGCGGAATATCACCGGCTGCACCAGCAGTCGGGCAGCGTCGCCGAGGCGCTGGAGCAGGCCGAAGCCGACCGCCAGGCTGCGCAGCGCCATCTGACGCAGCACGAGCAGCGAATCGAGGAAGCCCAGCTCGAACACCAGTCCATTCAGGGCCAGCAGCGCAAGCTGGAGCACGAAAAGCTGGAGAAACAGGCTGCGAAGACGCAGGCCGAGCAGCGACGCCAGTTCGCCCGCACGCAACTGGAAGAGCTGCGCAAACAGATCGAACGCGACGCCAAACGCATGGAGGAACTGGCCTCCCGCCTCGTCCAGCTTCAGCAGGAGCACGAGCAGCAGCGTCAGCAGGCCTCGCAGTTGCAGGAAGCGCAGACCTCCGCGGCCCAGAAGCTCGAAACATCGCAGCAGGCGCACCGTCAGGTGCAGCATGATCTGAACGAAAAACGCAGCGGGCTGGAAGACGAAAAAGCCGGCATCCTCACGCTGATGCGCCGCACGTCGCAGCTTCACAATGAAATCAAGTCGCTGGAAGTTTTTGAAGCCAACCTGCGGTCCACGCGGGACAAGCTCGACACCCGGGCTGCGAAAATCTCCGGCGAACTCGAACGTCTGCTGACCATGCACGACAGCGCCACCGCCAAGCTCCACGAGGCGGAGAGCCTGATCGCCGAGGAAACCTCCGAACTGGATGAACTCAAACGCCAGGGATCCGAACTGGGCCTGAACCAGCGGCGACTGACGCAGCGGCTGGCGGAAGCGAAGGAATCCCGCTCCGGTCTGGCGTCGCGGCGCGACCTGCTGCAGGAGCTTCAGGACCGGCAGGAAGGTCTGGCGGAAGCGGTGAAGGTGGTGCTCGCCCGCAAGGCGTCTGCTGGCGACGGCGGAGCGTTCGGCTTCGTCCAGGGCTTGCTCGCCGAACTGGTGGAAGCCGATGTGCAGCACGCCGGCATCGTGGAAGCGGCGCTCGGCGACGCGCTGCAGGCCCTCGTCGTGCCCTCGCTGGACAATCTGACCGACGAAGCCGGCAACGACGCCCGCGCGGCCCTGTCCGGCCGGGTCATGTTCCTCGCCACCGCCGGTCCCGGCGTCATCGCACGACAAGAAACGTTGCCCGAGGGCCGGTTCCACCGCGTGATCGATTACGTCCGCTACGACGCCGCGATGGCACCACTGATCTGGCGCCTGCTGGGCAAAACCCTCGTCGCGGACGACCTGGCCCACGCGAGGCGGATGCAGCAGCAGTTTCCCGCCGGATGGCGATTTGTCACGCAATCCGGCGAAATCCTCGAAGCCGACGGCAAGGTCATTGCCGGTCCCCACGCCGCCGCCACGGGGGGCCTGATCGGCCGGCGTTCCGAACTGGCGCAGCTCCACGAGCGGCTCCAGACCCTCGACGAAGCCATCGCCGCCGACCAGCAGCAACTGGCGGAACTCGACGACCGCGCGTCCCACATCGATCATCTGTCTCAGGAACTGCGCCAGTCGATCTCCGACGCCACCGGCATCCGCATCGAACGGACCAGCCGGCTCGAACCCCTCAAGGACCAGATCGGCGCGCTGCATCGCGAGCAGCCCGTGCTGGCCAATGAGACGGAGCAGGTCCACCGTCAGCTCAAGGACACCGACCAGAAGAAGCGGGGCCGGGAGGATGAAGCCAAGCGACTGGAAGAGGATTCCTCCGCCCGCGAAGCCGCCGTGGCGCGGATGAAGGAGGAAGTCCGGGAACTGGAGAAACAGGTCGAAATCGCCCGTGAACAGGTGACGAGCCTGCGGGTGGAAGCGGGCAAGATCGCGGAGAAATTGAGTGCCGCGCAGCGTCAGGTCCGCCAGTCCGAAATCGCCCGCCACGACGTCCAGCGTCAGCACGACCTGCTCGTCCAGCAGCAGCAGCAGCACCAGCATCGCACCGGCGAACTGGAAGCCGCGGCCGAGACCGCCCAGCAGCAGATTCTCCAGGCCCAGGCCCAGGTCGACCAGATCGACGGCGCGATGGAAAGCGTCCTCAAGCGACTGACCGAATCCAGCCGGATCATCGAAACGCTGCGCCAGGAACTCCAGCGCCTGCGCCAGGAAAACGAAGCAGCCGAGCAGCGCGTCACCGCGCAACAGGTGGCCAAACGCGAAATCGAAGTCAAGATCGAAGGCGTCCAGCAACGCGCCCGCGAACAACTCGAACTGGACGTGATTGAAGCCTACCGCCAGGCGCTCGCCGCAACCATGACCCCGCAAGCCCCGGAAGCAACCCCGGAAGCAACCCCGGAAGCAACCGCGGAAGCCGCTTCGGAACCGACGGCGTCATCGCC
>JADLAP010000108.1 GCA_020848195.1 Phycisphaeraceae bacterium | reverse complement strand
GCTCTGGCCGGCGCGGCCGTCGGGGCTGTCGGCCATCGTGCTGGCTGTTGCCGATCCCAAGGGGCGGGGGTTTGAGAGCCTGTAGCGCGTTGCGAATGGCGTGTGGCGTATCGCGGGAGACCGGCGTCCTCTTTTCCCTTCCCATGCGCCACCCGTGCCGGCTCCACGCTGATTTGACACTCCCGGCATCGACCGGTAGATTCGCCTCGCAGTTTTGAGTTGGACGGCAGGCCCGTTTTGGGGTTCGACTTTGGCTGCAAGCGTCATCATTCCCGCCCGCTTTGGATCGACCCGATTTCCCGCCAAAATTCTCGCCGCGGCGACCGGTCGGCCGCTGGTGCAGCATGTGGTGGACCAGGCGCGGCGCTGTCGGCGCGTGCGCCAGGTCATGGTGGCGACCGACGACCGGCGGATCGTCGATGCCCTGGAGCCGGATGGAACGGTCTGCGCGATGACCTCGGTGGACCACCAGAGCGGAACCGACCGTCTGGCGGAAGTGGCGGCCGGGCTGGACGACGAGATCATCGTCAACGTGCAGGGGGATGAGCCGGAGATCGAGCCGGGGATCATCGACGACCTGGTGAAACGGCTGGAAGAGAGCGACGACGACATGGCGACGGCGGCGACGGCACTGCCGGCGGGCGCCGATCCGTCGGACCCGAACCTGGTCAAGGTGGTGATGGACGCCGACGGGCGGGCGATTTATTTCTCCCGGGCGCCGATCCCGTTTTACCGCGATCCGGGCGACGCCGGCGCGCCGGCGCACTATCTGCATCTGGGCATTTACGCCTATCGGCGGACGTTTCTGTTACAGTTCGCGTCCTGGAAGCCGACGCCGCTGGAGCGGGCGGAGAAGTTGGAACAGCTGCGCGCGCTGGAGCATGGGCGTTCGATTTTTGTGTTGAAAGTAAGCCGCGCCACGCACGGGATCGACACTCCCGAGCAGTACGCGGAGTTTGTGGGACGGATGAAGGGAGTAAGCAGTACGCAGTAGGCAGCAGGCAGAGCAGATGAAGAGAGTCTCTTTGGTTTTCACTGCCTACCGCCTACCGCCTACTGCCAACTGGCACACCATGAGCAACGAAGACTTATTAGCCAAGGTCGGTCAATCCCAGGAAGAGACCGAGTTTTATACGCCGATGCCGGCGGGGTATCGGCGCGGGCACCACAAATATGTGGTGGTGGTGGGGACGGTCATCAGCGGGCTGGGCAAGGGGATTTTCGCCTCGTCGCTGGCCAAACTGCTCAAGGACAAGGGGTTGAAGGTCGCGCCGATCAAGATGGAGGGGTACCTGAATATCGATTCGGGGACGCTCAATCCCTATCGGCATGGGGAGGTGTTCGTGCTCGATGACGGCATGGAGACCGACATGGACCTGGGGACTTACGAACGTCTGCTGGACCAGGACCTGGCGGCGGGCAATTTCACCACCAACGGGCAGATTCTGTCGGGCGTGTTGAAAAAGGAGCGCGAAGGGGGCTACCTGGGGCGCGACGTGCAGGTGATTCCGCACGTCACCGGCGAAGTGAAACTGAAATTGCGCGAACTGGCCGTCCAGAGCGACGCCGACGTGATCTTCGTCGAGGTCGGCGGCACGGTGGGGGACTACGAAAACTCGTTCTACCTGGAAGCCTGCCGGCAGTTGGCCTACGAGGAAGGGGACGATGCGGTCTGCTTCGTGGCGCTGACCTATGTGCTGGAGCCGGGATCGCTGGGGGAGCAGAAATCCAAGGCCGCGCAACTGGGGATGAAGCGGTTGATGGAGATGGGGATCATGCCCGACATCGTCGCCTGTCGCGCGGATCATCCGGTGAACGAGAAGGTGCGCCAGAAGATTTCGATGTACACCAACGTGCCGATGCGCCGGGTCTTTTCGATGCACGATGTGGAGAGCATCTACCTGATTCCCGAATCGCTGCGGGCCGCGGGGATGGACCGCGAGGTGCTGACGCTGATGAACCTGCACGACCGCGTGGACCAGCAATTGGAAGACCGTCACCGCAACGACTGGCGCTGGTTCGTCGAGCGCATCGGCAAGGCCCAGAGGGAGATCACCCTGGGGGTGACCGGCAAGTACACCAGCGTGCGCGACGCCTACGCGAGCATCATCAAGGCGGCCGAACACTGCGGCGTTCACCTGGGGGTGGAGGTGAAGATCAAGTGGCTGGACACCACGACGGTCGATGAATCCAACGTGGCGCGGCGGCTGGAAGGATGCCACGGCATCATCGTGCCCGGCGGCTTTGGGGTGCGCGGCACCGAAGGGAAGATCCAGTGCATCCGCCACGCCCGCGAAACGGGCATGCCGTACCTGGGGTTGTGCCTGGGATTCCAGATGGCGGTGATCGAATACGCGCGCAACGTCTGCGGGCTGGTCGGCGCCAACAGCACCGAGTTCGACCCGCGCTGCGCCCATCCGGTGATCGACATTCTGCCGGAACAGAAGAAGATCGAAGGGCTGGGCGGAAACATGCGCCTGGGAGGCAAGGACGTGCTGATCAAGCGCGGCAGCGTCGTCTCCCGCCTGTACGACAACGCCGAGACGATCCGCCTGCGCTTCCGGCACCGCTACGAGGTCGATCCGCGCTACCTCAAGACGCTGGAGGAGAACGGACTGGTCTTCAGCGGCAAGGCGCCCAGTCACCCGATCATGCAGGTGCTGGAACTGCCTGCG
>JADLAP010000107.1 GCA_020848195.1 Phycisphaeraceae bacterium | reverse complement strand
GGCGGGACCATACAGAATGATCCAGCTCATGACCGGCAGCATGTCCGTGCCCCCGCGCCCCTGTGACTTCCACAATGCCATGGCCGGACCGATCAGGCCCAGAGACGCGAACACACAGAATGCCGCCGGAGCCAGCCCCGACACCGGCCACCGCACATACGTCATCGCCACCTGTTTGCACTGTCGCAACATATGTTGACCCCCCTGTCGGGTTACGCCCACATGCCCAGTTCCGCCGTCTGCCAACGCCGGTAGGCGTCGCGGGTGATCAGCACGCCCACGACCGTCAGCAGGGCCGCGGCCTGCGACAGCCCAGACCACGATAGGGTCGACCATCTCACATCCATCCGAAACGGAACCATGAGCAGAAGAATGAACACCACCGGCAGCAAGTTCATTTTGCTCTTACGCCCCGACTGCAGCCACATCAGCCACACACAGATACCGAAGGCCAGCACCGTCAAGCCGGCGGAAATCAGCGTCGTTTTACCGACCAGTGCCCAGGGGACGACCGCCACGCCCATGCGCATCAATAATGACACAATCAGAATGCCCTGAACGATCAGCCAATATCCGGCGATCTTGCGGAGCATGCTGATGCCCAGTTCATTCACCCATTGCCTTCGGCTCACGGGACGCAATGAGCCGTACGCCAACCAGTGGAAATCACTATTCATGATGCCGACCACAATGATCGCCGTCATCGCACTCCATATGAGCGATATGTTTGAAAACACGTTCTCCCTAAACCTAAGTTGCATGTCCTTGGAGAAAGCTTCGGACTCCGGGTTCTTGGGAAATTCAGGAATAGAAATTGGTGATATGACCAACAACGTCAAGACGAGAATACCCAAGCCCAACCACGCCCGACCATGCGCACAGCCGGCGCTCCACAACCTGGCGCGACTCCATACTCCCCCTTTGTTCCACTTCGCCCATTTCGTCGTCGTGCCGCGCCAGGGACCGCTCCATCTGGCAAACCAGTCCGAACCCGTTGCCTTCCATATTTCAGGCGTCATTTTGACCGACTGACCGGACGCGCCCGTGTTTCCCCGCAGCCGCTGGTGATACGACCTGAATTCCTCGCTCAGGTTCGCCAGATAAACCATCGCTCCCACGAACAGGATGACTGATCCGGCCAGCATCAACACCGCAATATCCTCGTGCTGACCTGCCTTGAGTTCAGACAGGTGGCAAGCCTTGATTCCCGGGGCATACAGGATCAATAGACAGGGAACCAACATCCAGTGTGAGGGAATCAGCCCAAACCAGATCACCACGACGGATTGCAGAACCGTGACCGCCAACCATCCCCACGTGAGCTTGGAACTCATCATCATCGCCATGGTGGGCAGTGCAAACGTCACGAGAGCGGTCACCACGCCGCAGACCAAGAAATGGGGGGTGACGCTGCCCGGCCAACGCCGCTCGCGTGCGACGACCATCAGATATTTCGTGCCGCCGGCTACCATCGCCAGCACGAACCAGTTCGCCATCGGGAAAATATCCCTGAAATCGGTGGACCGTGAACGGATGAGGCCCACGGTGGAAAACACAAACGCCGCCAGAAACAACGCCCCAATCAAGCTGGAGGTAGCCCACCGCACATAGCACAGCACGACCTGTTGTACTTTCCGCATCATGACGCATGCCCCCTTCACGCCTCAACCATCGCCGGCGTTTCGTCGTGCAGGTCGAGGAAAATATCCTCCAGATTCAAATCCTCCACCTCCACGTCCGCCTGCCATTGCGCCTTGATGTCGGCAATAAGCTGCGGCGACATGTGTTGCACCGTGGCCACGGCCTGCCGGCCTTCCTTCCTTACCTTCAACGCCCCCGCCCCCGGAAGGGCAAAGCTCGGCGGCAGGTCCATGGTCGCGGTGATGTGCAGACGCTTGACCGAATCCTTCAGTTCATCCAGCGAACGGTGATGAAACAGCCGGCCGGCGCGGAGGATGGCCACCGTGTCCGCCACGCGCTCCACGTCGCTGGTGATGTGCGTGGAGAACAGGATCGTCCGCTGCCCGTTGCCGGCAAGGTCGAGGATTTGGGCTAAAAACTCGCGCCGGCCTGCCGGGTCCAGACTCGCCACCGGCTCGTCGAGAATCAGCAGTTCAGGTTCATGTCCCATCGCCAGCAGGATGGAGAGCCGCTGCACCTGACCGACCGACAGCGTGGCGATGCGGGAATTTTCGGGCAGTTCCCAGCGACGCAGCAGCGTCTCAGCCAGCTCGTGATTCCACCGGTCGTAGAACGCGGCGGTGTAGGCGATCAGATGCTTGACCCGCATCCACATCGGCAGCGTCGGCGTCTGCGGCACGTAGCCGAGCCGCGATTTGGCGGAGGCGGACAGGTCCCACGCATCCTCGCCCAGCAGCGTCGCGCTGCCCCCGGAAGGGCGCAGCAGGCCGACGAGACATTTGAGCAGGGTGGTCTTGCCTGAGGCATTTTTGCCGAGCAAGCCCAGCACCTGGCCTCGCGGGATGCGAAGGGTGACATCCTTCAAAGCTTCGCCGCCGCCGCGGTAGGTTTTGCTCAGGTTGCGCACGTCGATGACGATGTCATTCGGATCGTTCACGGTCCATGTCCTCCAACATAGGTTCGAGCAGGGCGATGACCTGCCGGGGCGTCAGGGCAAGCTGATAGGCGGTGGCGACGACCTGTTCGAGCAGCGGTTTGAGGGTCTGGCGGCGATCCTTGACGCTGCCGGCCGGCGCGGGCGTTTTCAGCTTCATCCCTTGTCCCCGGACGTTTTCGAGCACGCCTTCGCGCTCCAGCAGCGCGTAGGCCTTGGAGACGGTCATGGGATTGACCTGCAATTCCTGGGCGACCTGGCGGACGGAAGGCAGATAGTCGCCTTCCCGCAGCTTGCCCGTCGCGGCCAGACGCCGGACCTGGTCCGCCAGTTGGCGGTAGATCGGCACGCCGGAGCCGGGAAAGACGTGAAAGAGCATCGCGGGGGGCATGGTGTATTATTGTAGTGATACACTAGGACACGTCAAGGGGGCGCGGCGGGAAATGCCGGGCTCACAGAGTCCGGCTCCGAAAAACAAGGGTGCTGCGTGAGCTTTCTCGTACGACCGAGCCGGACTCTGCGAGTCCGGCATTCCGCGTTTACCCGTGAAACCCGTGCTTCACGATTTCGCGGTAGAACCGTGGATTGAGCCAGCGATTGGCCACGCGCGCCAGCGGCGGGCGGGCGGCGACGCGGTCAGCCATCACGGCGGGATGGGTGCCATGGAACTTTTTGAGAAGGGGGTAGCGGTCGATGAACTTGCCGAATTTGTTGTTTTTCCGGCGTTCTTTTTCCGCCTTGTCCAGCGTGCCCCACCAGAGTTGCTCGACGTTGGTGAACTTGTCCGCCAGTTCCTCGTCGGTTTTGACCCAGCCGTAGTGGAAGATGCGCGCGGGTTTGCCGATCTGGATTCGGCGTGCGGGATCGGCTGCCCATTGGACGTGGACGCCCATGTGATGTTTGTCGAGATAGCCGTTGCCGCCGTGGATGGGGCCGGCGTAGTCCTTGATGCCCGGGCCGCAGGCGTCGCCGACGATGGTACAGCTCCGGTCGAGCCGAACGACGCGGCTGGCCTTGTGGTACATCCATGGATCGACGGTCTGGTAATCCAGCACGAAGTGGAGGAAGCGGAAGAGCAGGGCCTTGATGTTCGGATTGGAGGCCCAGTGGTCCATCGCGGCGGCGATGGCGGGCAGATCGTCTTCGTGGACCACTTCGTCGGCCTGAATGTAGAAGCCCCACGTGCAGCCGGAGGCTTCGGCGGCGGTCATGGCCTTGTTGGCTTCGATGGACAGCACGGTTCCGTCGACGCGGACGTCGGGCCACTGGGTATCGAGGATTTCGATTTTGGGGTCGATGGCGGCCACGCGGTCGCGGGTGTCGTCGTCGCTTTGTCCGACGGCGAAGACGAAGCGATCGCAGAGGGGCAGGACGCTGCGCACGGCGGCTTCGACGGGGTAATTCAGACGGGTGAGATTGCGACCGAAACTGAAGCCGCAGACGGAGGAGGTCCGGGAGATGCCATCATGCATGATGAAGGCATGATAGCGGGGATGGGGCGTGGGTGTCGGCGCGGTGTCGGCGCGCGTTTCGGGGGGTTTTCGGGGGGTTTCCGGGGGGCTTCCGGGGGTTCCGCGACGCCGCGAGCGGCGGATACCCCCACGGCTCGAAGACTCGCCATGGGGCTTGCGGGAAATACGGGAACGATGCCGGGGATTTACGCCGCGGCGCTGAGGCGGGTGCGGGAGACGATGTACTGATCGAGTCCCTGCTCGTCGGCGACGGTGGCGAAGCGGTGGAAGCTCAGGCCCATGCGGACGGGGCCTGGCTCGTTGGCGTCGTCGTGAAGCCGGACCACGTGGCCGACGGCACTGAACGTGGTGGTCTGATGGCCGGGCAGGAGGACGCGGACCTCGAGGAGGCTGCCGGGTTCGATCGGGTCGTCGAGTTCAAATCGCATGCCGCTGTGGCTGATGTCGTAGACATAGCCGGTTCGGCGGAATTTGGTTTCACCCTGGAGCCGGGCACGCAGGAGCGTGTACATGGCAGGCAGACGCAGACGAGGATGGTGACGACTTTCCGCCGTGTGATCCAGTTTCAGCGACATGAACGTCTCTCCGATCTGGAACCCCCACACAACCTCCTCACCGGATATCACTATCGGCTACTGGGCTGGGGAAGTTAAGTCTTTGGGCCTATTGTGGTATGCGGACACTGAGACAGGCCGGCGTCGCGTCCGGGCCGACGTGGTGAAGGTTTGATTTTCCAACGCGAAAAGGTAGGTTGTAACAACTTTCCGCATCAGGAAAGCTTTTACCGAAAGGCTCTGGCGTGAACGGGCAGAGAACAACGCGAGCGTTGATGGTGACGGTTATGTTGACCCTGGCGGCTGCGATGTCCACGGGCTGCGTCTCACAGAAGACGGCGGACGACCTGCAGACGCTCTACCGGCGGAGCCAGGAACAGGTGATCGACCTGAAGGCCCGGCTGGCGGAATGCGAAAGCCGGATCAAGGCGTTGCAGGCCCAGCCGCCGCAGCAGGATCCGCTGCTGCTTCAGCGTCTGGAACAGGCGCTGCGGGAACGCGACCAGCTCGCCAGGGCGTTGGACGAGGCGAAGCAGGCATTGCTCGACGCCAGCAAGTCGGCTGTGCTGCCTCCCGAACTGGACAACGACCTGCTCCGTCTGGCCGAGTCGAATCCGAATCTGATGTCGTACGACCCGAAGCTGGGCATGCTCAAGTTCCAGAGCGATATGACGTTCGCCCTGGGCAGCACGGAAGTCAGTGCCGCGGCGAAGCAGAGCCTGGCGATCCTGTCGGGAATCATGAAGAAGCCGGTGGCGGGCAAGTATGAGCTTCGGATCGTGGGCCACACGGACAACGTCCGCATTGGTCGTCCGGACACGAAACTGCATCACCCGACGAACTGGCATCTTTCGGTGCATCGTTCGATCGCGGTGAAGGATGCTCTGGAGCAGGCGGGACTGGAGCCGTTCCGCATGTGCGTGGCGGGATACGGCGAGTACCACCCGATTGCCGCCAACGGCCCCAAGGGCAATCAGGCGAACCGGCGTGTGGAGATTTACGTGGTGCCTTCGATGTACCGCCTCCCGGCGGGCGAAGTGCCCAAGCCGGCGGAACCGGCGGCGGAAGGGGCCGCGGCCCCGGCACCGGCTCCCGCCCCCAGGCCCGCTGCGGTGGAGCCGGCGGATACGTTCAAATAACACGGAAATCAGCGTCCAGCGGGACGCGCGAGCCGTCGGCTCGCGGCTGATACAGGTCAAACATCGCAACCGCACGTCGATTCGGCGTGCGGTTGTTTTTTATGCCGCATGCGCCAGACCCGGGAGTAGTTCGCGGACGCCGTCGAAGATGAATTGCACGGCGATGGACGCCAGCACCAGGCCCATCACGCGGCTGACGATGTTGACGCCCGTGGTGCCGAGGAGGCGCTGCAGCCGGTCCGCGATCAGCAACAGGACGAACACCACGGAGGAACAGGCGACGATCACCACGCCCAGGCTGGTCCAGTGGGCCAGATCGTGGGCTTTTTCGGAGAGGATGATGACGGTGGTGATGGAGCCTGGTCCGGAGATGATGGGGACAGCCAGGGGCACGATGGCGGCAGACTGTTTGTCGGCCGCTTCGTCGACTTCCTCTGGAGTCTGCTTGGCCCGGCTGACGTTGGCGTGCAGCATGGACAGGCCGATGAGCAGGAGCAGGATGCCCCCGGCGACGCGGAAGGCGGACATGCTGATGCCGAAGAACTTGAGCAGCGAAGTGCCTGCGACGGCGGAGAGGATCAAGGTGGCGGCGACGGCGAGGGAAGCGGCGATGATCATTCGCCTTCGGGCCGGCGCGGGGGTGTGCGACGAAAGCGCCAGATACATCGGCACCGCGCCCATGGGATTGAGAATCGCCAGCAGACTGATGAAACTGGTAGCCAGAAAGTGCAGGTTCATACCGGATCGCCGTGTGGGAAGATCAGGAGATAAGGATATACTCTGCCCCGGTTTCCTGCCGGGGCTGGAGCGATGACATGACGCCGAAGGAACGTTTGTACGCGACGCTACGGGGCGAGAAACGGGACCGGACGCCCGTGGCCCCGATTTTCATGATGTGGGCGGGCCATTTCATCGGTCGGACCTACCGGGACTACTACCTCGACGGCAACGTCATGGCGGCGTCCCAGATCGCCGTGGCTAAACGCTTCAACCTCGACCAGGTGATGGGCATCAGCGATCCATGGCGCGAGGCGGACGACTTCGGGATGAAGTTCGACTATCCGCCGGAAGGCGTGGGCATCCCGCTGGGCCGGCGTCTGGACACGCCGGAGGACTTCGACACGCTGAAGGTTCCCGAGCAGCGGGAAGGGGGCCGGATGCGGGATCGTCTGAACGCCGTTCGGATCATGGCGAAGGAACTCGGCCGGACGCACAGCGTGCTGGGCTGGGTGGAAGGCCCGTTGGCGGAGTACGAAGACCTTCGCGGCATGGAAGGAACGATGTTCGACCTGATGGACGAACCGCGTTTGTTCCACCGTGCCGCGGAAGTGATCGTCGCTAACGCCATCGAACGGGCCAAAGAGCAGATCAAGGCCGGGGCGGACATGATCGGCGTGGGCGACGCGGTGGCAAGTCTGGTGGGGCCGGAGGTGTACAAGGAACACGTGCTGCCGTGGGAGAAGAAACTGTTCGCCGCCATTCACGACGCCGGCGCGGCGGTGCGGCTGCACGTCTGCGGCAACATCCGCTCGATCATCGGGGACATGGCGACAACCGGAGCGGACATCATCGACGTGGACTGGATGGTTCCGCTGGCCGAGGCGCGGGCGGAGGTCGGGCCGCAGGTGACGTTGTGCGGCAACTTCGACCCGACGAGCGTGCTTTTTCAAGGGACGCCTGAAAAAGTGGAGTCGGCGGCGCGGCGATGTCTGCGCGACGGAGGCGACCGGTTCATCCTTCAACCGGGCTGCGAGGTACCGCCGATGACGGCGGAGGCGAACATCGACGCGTTCACGCCGGGGCCTGCCTGTCGGATCGCCGACGCGCTGGCGCGGTAGGGTATCGCATTCACCTGTTGCCAAAGATGTCCAAAGAACAAGCCCGTCACGGCCATGTGACGGGCTTGAGATTTGTTCGGCATGTCAGACGAAATCGCGGAGTGAAGCGTTACGCCATGTCGTCCATCATGGCGGGAATGGCGGCGTCGAGCTTGTCGTCGGAGTCGTACGTGCCCTTGGCGATTTCCTGTTTGACGCGGTCCACGAGTTCCTGTCGGACATCGGGCAACTGTCGCAGCTTGCTCAGCAGTTGCGCGGTGAGAGACAACTCCACCTTGTCCGTGCCTCGCGTGGCGGCGGACTGGGTTGGCGTCAACCCGGCATTACGGGTGGTGCTGCCCACCGAGGCCGGAGTCGGCCGACTGATGGGGGCAATGTCGCTCATGCGTCACTCTCCTCGAACCGGCATCCAGGCGCTTCGCGGGAGACTCAGGCTGGGACGGTCGCGTCCCTTGTCAACTTGGTCCTGAGTCGATTCGCTGCCGGTTCTCAACTTCCACAGTTAATATCGCCCAATCCACGGACCGGCCTTGAACGTTTGTCCACACAAGTATCAACATCATAAACGCTGTTCGATCAAATATCTACTCAAAAAATGGCCCTGCGCTGGTCCTATAAGATCACTGGGAATCTTACTGGTGTGATTGACTTGGCCGGATTCTCCAGGATCGGCATACGGAGTCCGATGATCCCGGCTTGATTTTACCTAACAATATCCATACTTCAAGTTGTGAATACTGTTCAATACAGCATTTGGTTACAGTCCTGATCCGTTCGACCGCCTCGGTCCCGGGCCGGGTGGAAGCCTTGATCGGGTCACGGCTAACGATCGGAGTGTGGCAAAAGCGACTTGCCAGTTGGCGGACGGTCACGACAATGAACAGGACTCATTGTCAGGTTGTGTTCTGGAGAGGCATGTCATGGACTTCGACGCCGTCATCCACACCCGCCGCAGCATCCGGTCCTTTTCCAGCCGGCCGATTCCCGCCGAGGTGCTGGACCGCATCCTTCGGGCGGCACGGATGGCACCGT
Organism: Phycisphaeraceae bacterium; assembly: GCA_020848195.1. Taxonomy (GTDB): domain Bacteria; phylum Planctomycetota; class Phycisphaerae; order Phycisphaerales; family Phycisphaeraceae; genus JADLAP01. The sequence continues at coordinate 5,447 of JADLAP010000107.1, read as the reverse complement.
CGGCGAACAATCAGCAGCCGTGGCGGTTCATCGTGGTGCGCGACGTGGTGCAGCGGGCCGCCCTGGCGGAGCTGTGCCTGAGCCAGAACTTTGTCGCCGAGGCGCCGGTGGTCGTCGTCTGCTGCGGCCGGCGGTCGCACAATCCCTATTCCTGGCTGGCGGAGCATCTGCACGTGGTCGATGTCACCATCGCGGTGGACCATCTGATCCTCGCGGCCCGCAACGAAGGTGTCGGCTCCTGCTGGGTCGGCGCGTTCGAGCACGACGGGGTCAGGCAACTGCTTCGCGTGCCCGAGTCGCATGATGTCATCATGGTCGTTCCGCTGGGCTATCCGGATGAAGATGGGGCGTTCCACGTGTCGGACGATCGCGCGGCGATGAAGGACATCGTCGCCGAGGAAACGTTCGATGGCCGGCATTGACCGGACGCACGCACAATGGAAACAGGTAGCGCCGCGGTTCCGCCGCGTCTGACGCAACTTCCAGGGAATCACGCCGGCATGCGGGGATACCACTGCGCCTTGCCCACCACCGACGGAACCAGCCCCAGGGTCACGACCATCACCAGCACCATGATGGCGAAGCCCAGCAGGATGGCGTCGTAGCTGCTGAGCGTGCAGCCGGCCAGTGTCCACTGCGGGCAAAGGATGTTCAGGTCCAGCGTGCAGGTCACCAGCACGCCGGAAAGCGCCACGCCGCCGCGCACCATGGACATGTTGAAAGACGAACTGACGGATTTATTGGCTGGCGGCATCAGCGCCATCATCTCGGTTGTCATGGCGATGGTGGAGCAGGACAGGACGTAACCGAAGCCGAAGTTGACCGCCGCGACGACGAACAAGGTCGTTCCGGGCACGAAGCCGCGTGCCAGAAAAAGCAGCATCATCGCGCAGAAGCCGAAATGGCTGATGAGAAAGACGGGCTTGGTTCCCCAGCGGTCGACCATCAGGCCGCCGATGTAGAATCCGACGATGCCGCCGACGAGGTTGAGGATGCCCAGCCAGATGATGGTGTTGTCGCCGTAGTCGAGAACTTTTTTCTCGACCAGGGCCATCAGGGTCGTCACGCCGCCGGTGAACAGGTAGAGCAGGAAACCGTAGGCGCTGAAGGACATGAACCGCTCGATGCGGATGATGGACAACAGGATGCTGAAGAAGCTCGACGCCTGCGGCGCGGAAGGCTCCAGTTCCGGGATCGAGGCGTAGAAGAAAAGCCGGATGAACGAACAGACGACGATGCAGGCCAGCACGAGCTGGAACATCCACAGCGGCGACTGGGCGTCGAGAAAAGCGGCGGATACCCCGGCGAAAATCAGGGAAAACGTCTGCCAGGACATGCGCAGCCGGCCGAAGAACCGGCCGCGCATCGGCTCCGGCACGATGGGACTGATCAGCGCGAACCATGTCGATGAATAAGCGGTTGTGCCGACGCCATAGGTCAGGATGCCCATCAGGAGCAGGATTTCGCGGGGCACGTTCGCAAGCCAGCCCGCGGACATCAGAAGCACATAGCTGACCAGTTCGAGGCAGCAGCCGAGCAGGGCGATGCCTCGCTTGCCTCGCCGGTCGCCCAAGTACGCCATCGGCAGCAGCAGCGACGCCTGCAGCACCGAGGGAAGAGTCAGGTACAGCACGATCCGCTGACTGCTGACGCCCAGGGCGTTGAGGTAGAGCAGGATCATCCCGTTGGTGAAGGCGATGTAGCCCACCGCGCCCATGCAGGCCTGGAGAATGCCCATGTTCATGCCGCGGCGTTGAACGGGGCTGACTTCGACCACATCGGGATGAGCGGATGCTTCAGTCATGGCGGGACAGCAGAGGATCGGTCAGGCCCAGTTGTGCGAATGCCTCCATGCGCAGCAGGCAACTGTCGCAGCGGCGGCAGGGATGGCCTTCAGGATCGGGATCGTAACAACTGTGCGTCAGGCCGTAATCCACGCCGAGCTTCAAACCTTCTTCGATGATGCGGGTTTTCGGCCAGTCGATCAGCGGGGCATGGATGGCAACGCCATGACCTTGCGCGCCGGCTTTGGTCGCCAGGTTCGCCATCGTCTGGAACGCCTGCAGAAACGCCGGCCGGCAGTCGGGATAGCCGCTGTAGTCCACCGCGTTGACACCCAGAAAAATGTCCCGGCTCTCCAGTACTTCCGCCAGAGCCAGCGCGTAGGAAAGGAAAATCGTGTTCCGAGCCGGCACATACGTCGCGGGAATCTCGGCTGTCATCTGCGCCATGCCGCGATCCTTCGGCACGTCGATGTCGTCCGTCAACGCGCTGTGGCCGAAGACCCGCAGGTCGATGCGGATCCAGCGGTGCGAAGCGACGCCGAGGTGTTCGCCCACGCGTTTGGCCGCTTCGAGTTCCACGCGATGGCGCTGGCCGTAGTCGAAGCTCAGGGCATGGCAGGCGAAACCGCGCTGCCGCGCGATCGCCAGCGTCGTGGCGCTGTCCAGTCCGCCGGACAACAGGACCACGCAAGCCCCAGGGCGAGTCTTCGAGCCTTGGGGGTTCCGCGCCTCGGCAAGCTCTCCCCGCGTTTGTGTCGAGGATGTCATGGAAGAATCGCTCAACCCTCGTCCTCGCTCTGGTCGGGGTCGAGGTCCGACACCACCACCGTCCGCGCCAGCATGTCGCCCAATCGCTGCCGGCTCGGACTGACCAGCACCAGCAGCGGCAGCACGTACCACGCGATCAGTTCCACCGGACGCAGGATGTTCCGCAGCAGCATGTCGCCCGGCGTCGGATCCCGGCCGTCGAGCTTCGTCACCCGCAGGCCCATGATGTGTTTGCCCAGCGTCCGGCCCCACTGCCATTCCCCGATCAGGCACAGCACGACATGAAAGCCGATCGTCGCCAGTCCCGGATACATGCCCGACCAGGTCGCCGCGACGCCGGGCCAGTGCGAGGGCAGTTCGCTGATCGACATGCGGAAGAACACCGCGCTGACCAGCGCCGCCGGGGCCAGGTCGATCACCGCCGCCATCAGCCGACGAGGCAGATCGGCCAGCACCACGCCGCGCGGAAGCGTCGCGCGATGAGCTTTGGGATCGCGTCGCCACGCCATCAGCAGCAGCACCATCGCCAGCGCCATCGTCACGCTCATGAGCATCCGGCGGGCGTCGGCCACCAGGCTCGGCGCGCCCTGCACCGCCATCGGCATCCCCGGTGCCAGCGTCTGGCCATTCAGGTCCATCCGCGCCATCATGATTTCACGGTTGTCGCCCAGTCCCAGCAACGCGATCAGCGGCCCCGACGCCGCCAGCGACCATGGCCGCTCCGCCGGCTGGTCCAAAGTCAGCTCTCCCAGCAGCGTCGCGTGATGATCGCCCAGCCAGGTCAGTTGCACCCGCAGCCCAGGCCGCGACGACGACTGCGTCGCGGTCGTCCCCGCAGCCGTCGTCTCCGCTTCCGAAGGCAGCGCCCAGCCCACGATCACCTGGCCCTGCACCATCGCCACGCGAATCTCCGCGTCCGCTGGAGCGGGCACCGCCATGGTGCTGCTCGACCAGTCGTCCTTCGCCGGATTCCACCGGAACCGCGTGATCCGGCCGTCCCGCAGTTGCGTCACCAGTTGCGGATGACGCACCACATCCCGCCGGCACAGCGCCCAGTTGCGGCGTCCCGCCGGCCAGTTCTGGGGCAGGTCCGTCGGCTGCCAGTTCTTGCGGTCCAGCACCAGCAGCACGTCCTGCGCGACGGTATAGGTCGCCGTCGCGGGGGCCGTATCGGGGGCCGTCGCGGGGGCTGTCGCGGCAGGTTGCGTCGTGGTCTCGTCGGGCATCGTCGCCGGCGCGGTTTCCGTGCGCTGCGCCGTCAGGGATGCCGCAAACCGGGCCGGGTCCGTCACCCGCACCAAGGCCCAGACGAAGTTCTGGCTCGCCGCCAGCGATTGCAGATCGCAACCTGCGGGCAATCCCCGTTCCATCTTCGGCGCCAGATACGGCAGCAGGGCCGGCGACATCGGCTCGTGGCTGATCCCCACCGACTGCACCGACATGTCCTTGTACACCAGCCATGCACGTTCGTCGGCTGTGGCCAGTCCGCCCGCGGTGAGATGGCCCACCACGTCCGCCGCCGGTTGCCACTGGAAAGGCGGGTCGTCACGACGGCGATGCAGCAGCACCACATGACGCGGAGGCTTGACGATCGCAACCCACAAATCCTGCTCGTTTGACGCGGTGAACAATTCCTGGCCCCGGACCATCGCCGGAGCCAGCAGCGCCACCGCCACAATCCATGCCAGGGTGTTGGTTCTCACGGTCAGCACCATACGCAGAAGAAGACCGCCGAGCAAAGCCCGATCGCCTAGAATCGCACCATGGAACTGCCGATCTCTTCCGCGACTTACCGTCCCGGCGATGCCGCCCTGGTCCGCGCCCTCTGCCGCGCCCGCATGGTCCAGGCACGAACCAGCGGCGAGGAAGCCACGCTCGACGGCGCGGTCGTCGTCGCATCGCCCCGGCACCCCGGCGTCCGCAGCGCCAATCTCGCCAGTGAACTGGACGTCGCCGTCGCGGACCCGTCGGCGCTGCTGACCGCCATCGACGACCATTTCACGCAGCTCGGCGCGCGGTGTCTCGCGCTGGACCTGACCCGTGAACTTGCCGGCGACGCCTGGCCCGACGCCCTGCGGCAGCGCGGATACAAGGTTGTCGCCAAGACGCTGTTTCTGCTTCAAAGTCCGCCGGTCGCCGAGGAAACCGCAAGCCTTCAGATCATCCCCGCCCGCGCGGCATACGCCGAACTGGCGGCGTTCTACCGCGATGTCGCGCGCAGCGATTTTCATGCGGATGAAACGCTGACCCGGGATTTGTCGCTAGCGCTGGTGGATCGCCTGGACGATCCGCGCATGGAGATGTTCGCCGCCCGCGAAGCCGGCCGCACCGTCGCCGTCGCCGGCGTGCTCAACCTCGGCCAGATCGGCGTCATCCAGCCCGCATGGGTCCTCGCCGACCTCCGCGGCCGCGGACTCGGACGCCCGCTGATGCGGCACGTCATCGACCACTGCCGCCGCGCCCAGCTTGAACAGGTCATCCTCGACCGCTCCGAAGGATGCCCCGCCATTCCGTTCTATGAACGTCTCGGCTTTCATGCTTTGACGCGATATCAACGCTGCGTACGGACGCGCGAGCCGTCGGCTCGCGGCTGAAAAGGAAACGGACCCGTCGTAGCCGCAAGCTGACAGCTTGCGCGTCTTATTCTTCCGGTTTCTCGAACCAGCTTCGCCCCCGATGCGAAGGCAGATACTTCTGCATCAGGTAATCGAAATGCTTCTGATCCTCGATTCGCTTCGTGCTTCCGAGTCGTGAAAACCATGTCCTGCGTTGAATCGCATCATTCAGTCCGCGCGTCAGAGACTGCTTCAAACCAGCACGAACCTTCACCGATTCCCGAAATCCATGCCATGACACCACCATGTGAATGTGACTACCGTCTGTGGCGATCCCGTG
>JADLAP010000334.1 GCA_020848195.1 Phycisphaeraceae bacterium | reverse complement strand
CGTATTGCCTGCGCGGAATTGCATTCCTGAAAGCCGGTGAACTGAAAAAGGCTACCGATGATCTTAGTAAAGCTGCGAAGCTTAATCCTCAGTATGCAGATGCGTTTTTTTACAGAGGGATCTCAAAGGCATCGAGGCAGGATTATATTGCAGCCGTGAAGGACCTGAGTAAGGCTTCGGAACTGAATCCTTTGAATCCCAAAATATTTTATAACCGGGCCATTGCAATCGCCTACATGGGTGATTACGGAGATGCCATTGACGACCTTAAGAAGGCCATTGAATTAAAACCGGACTATATCGAAGCTTATTACAGCCGTGCCTACTGGCAGGACGTGAGCGGAAGCTATTTTGAGGCCATAGCAGATTATCAGAAAGTAATAGAATTAAATCCCCGGCATATTGAAGCCTACATCGGAATGGCAACCGTAAAATACATGAACGGAGAAAAGGAGCCGGCCTGTAAAGACCTGAAAAAAGCGATTGAAGTAGGAAGTATCAAAGCTGAAGAGTTGAGTAATCTTTTTTGTAAATGAGCGTAAAAATAAATTTCGACATATTGAGAAAGACGCCTTTCCCCTTTTTATCTATAGCTGCCTGTCTGTTGCTGACGACTTCTTTTTCTTTCGGACAATTTACGATCTCACGATCAATTACCAATTCAACCTGTTCGTACGACAGCAGCGGAAGTATCTCCCTTTCGGTTACCGGAGGTGCTGCTCCTTATACATTTTCATGGTCGCATACAGCCGCAGCAAGTGCGTCAGTCACCGGGCTCCACCCGGGAACCTATTCGGTTACCGTTACAGACAATCTGGGTGCGGATTCATCGCTGGCCTGTCTGGTAGGACCTTCTCCCATGGTCAATGATACCACAGGTAACATCGAACGCCCTTTCTGCAATGATAACGGGAGCATTGTGCTGAACGTTACGGGAGGAACTGGAAGTTACCAGTATGCATGGAGTAACGGCACTTCTACTGTGTGGGCTGTTCTGTTAGGTGCAGGAGATCATTTTGTAACCGTTACGGATGTAAACAGCTGCACAGCCACATTTAAGTTCTCCCTTACCGAGATAGAGTGTTTTATTTCCCCTGAGCCCTATTTTACCCCTAACGGTGACGGGCATAACGATACCTGGTTCATTGCTAACAGTCAGTATTTTGAAGATGCAAGGGTCATCATTTTTGACCGGTGGGGCACCAAGGTGTACGACCGAAAAGGGAAATACGAGAGCTGGGACGGAAAAAGCTATTTAGGAGTGCCTGTTCCCGATGCAGTGTATTATTATTTTTTCTACCAGGATAAGGATGATAAACAGAAAGCTTCAAAATACGGAAGTGTAACTTTACTAAGATGAGAATGATCCACATCATGCGGACTGTCCTTTTGCTTTTCTCTCTGGGATCTGTCTTTTATACCTGTACGGCACAGCAAACCCCGCAGTATACCCAGTTCATGCTGAATAATTACGGGATAAATCCGGCAGCCTGCGGTGCATTCAGCAATAAGTATGATGCACTGATCGGGATGAGAAGGCAGTGGCTGGGATTTTCGAATATGCCGGTGACCTCTTTCATAAATGTTACAACCTATTTCGGCAGAAGGGGAGGAGGGCTTAATTCGGGCTGGCACGGGGTGGGTTTTGCCTGGCAGGGTGATAAAATGGGCTCCAAGATCAAAGTGGATGATTTTTACGGCTCTTACACCTTCCTCATGCGCCTGACGAGAAACGGATTCATGTCGTTCGGGATGGCTGTAGGAACAAGAAGATATGGATTACGCATCACCGACCCTCTGGATCCCGTGCTCACTTCCAAAAATGTATGGCTGTATCCTGATTTTATTCCGGGTGTTAAATTTTTCAACGGCACATGGACATTTGATCTGTCCGTGAGGCAACTTTATAAATACAGAGTCAAGCAAGGAAGCAGTATGATGGGCTCACCAACCAAGCTCCCTCCGCATATTTATTTTTCAGCCTCCCGCAAGTGGT
>JADLAP010000106.1 GCA_020848195.1 Phycisphaeraceae bacterium | reverse complement strand
TTAGCGGCGCGGCCGAAGGCCCGCCGTCTTTTCTTGAAGGTTAGTCCAGTTTCCCCGCCGCCTGGAATCCGACGGACGGCAGGGGAATGTAGGAATCGGTCATGACCTTGCGGATTTCGCCCGGCGGTTCATAGCTGATGGCTCCATGCACGGAATACTCCGCGTGCTGCAGCGGAACCATGGAAGGCACGGCAAGGAACATCTCCACCGGCTGCGCGCCGGTCGGAGGCAGCGAACGGCTGAGCGTGTCCTCGGCCGCCACCGGACCCACGCCGGCGATGTCGATCGTGTACCGCGCGGTCCGCAGCGGCAGTTCAACCGCGTTCGGATTCGCCATCGTCACGACGATCTTCAGCCGCGTGCCCTGGTCGGTCTGCTCCACCACCGACGCCGCCACGGCGGTCACGCTCGGCTTGGTCAGAATGGGCGTCACCAGCTTCTTGTCCGAACGGCATCCGCCGGCCAGCAACATTCCCGTCAGGCACATCAGGGTTACGCAGGTTCGATTCGCGCGTCGTCTCACGTCGACATACTCCTGAACAGCGTCGAATGGTGGAATCCTGAGTGTGGGTTATATGCGAACAGGGCTTACACCGCCATTCAAGTTTGCCCCGCTTTGACCATCTTGGCCGGCAGCTTCGCCGGCTCCTCCAGCACGCCGCGGATTTTCGGGAAAAGCAGCAACGCTTCCACGATCATCCACGCCTCCAGCACCAGCACCAGCACCGCCACGCCCAGCAGCAGCCGGCTGCTCCAGTCCTCCTTGCCCGCCCACCGCTGGCAGTCGGTGATCATCGCCCACGCGGGCATGACCAGCATGATCGCCCCTGGAACCGCGGCGAACCAGAGCTTGATCCCGCGCCGCCAGAGCCAGAAGCAGACGACGATGAACGACAACCCCGCCAGAAGCTGATTCGTCGCGCCGAACAGAGGCCAGAGCAACATGCCGCCCTTGCCCGCCGTCGCAACGTCCTCCGGCCCGCCCAGTCCCAGCGACCACGGCTGGCCCGGCATCGGCATCAGCGCCAGCGCGAACGCCGTCACAACCGCGAACGTCGTCGCCCCGTGCGGGTTCCGCAGCGGCTGCGTCAGAGGCCGGAGCATCGGCGCGCTGGCCTGAATGCTGCCCGCCAGTTCCTCCACCACATATCGCTGCAATCGCGTGGCGGTGTCCAGCGTCGTGTCGGCGAACGAAGCGACAAACACGCCCATCAGCGCCGTGGCCATCGTGTGATTGATGCCCAGCGACTCGATCAGGTTGGCCGCGCCCACCACGAACGCGCCGATCTTGACGCCCAATCCTTTCTCCGCAGCGTTCCAGTCGTGGTAGATGGCGTTCCACAGTTCGCCGCCGGCCAGGCCCTGGAAGTTGACGTTGCCCGGCCAGCCGAAGCCGATCCCCGCGCCCACCGCAAGGATCACCAGCACCGCTAGGAAGCCTTCCGTCAGCATCGCGCCGTAGCCCACGAAATGCGCGTCCGTCTCGCATTTCAATTGCTTGCTCGACGTTCCGCTGGAGACCAGGCAGTGAAAGCCGCTGACGGCGCCACAGGCCACGGTGATGAACAGGAAGGGCAGTATGCTCGGCGCGTTGAGCGGATGCAGTTGCACCGCCGGGGCCGCCAGTTCCAGAGGCTGGCCGTGGCTGCCCATCAGCGCCGCCACGATCAGACCCGCCACGATCAGCCCCAGGCTCGTCAGCAGTTGCAGGCTGTTGATGTAGTCTCGCGGCTGAAGCAGCACCCACACCGGCAACACGCTGGCTACATAGCAGTACACCAGCAGAACGGCCGTCCATACCCAGATCGGCCACGCCGACAGCGTCGTGTTGATCGCGTGAATCTGATGCCCGAGCCACCCGCCGTCCCACGCCAGGCCCGGACATTCCGCCCCGAACCACACCGTCAGGTACATCAGCCCCAGCGCCAGCACCGATGGCCAGAACAACTTCTTCCCCCGGCGATGCACCATGACGCCGATCCACACCGCAATCGGTATCTGCAGCCACACCGGCAAGACCGACGCCGGAAACAGCGTGAACACGTTGGCGATCACCAGCCCGAAGATCGCCAGCACGATCCACAGCGCGAACAGCAGAATGATGAGAAAGAGAATGCGAACCCGCGGATTGAGCACCCGACCCGCGATGTCGCCCACCGTCTGCCCCTTGTTCCGCAGACTGATTACCAGCGATCCCAGATCATGCACCGCGCCGATCAGAATCGATCCGAACACCACCCACAACAACGCCGGCAACCATCCCCACATGATCGCAATCGCCGGCCCGACGATCGGACCCGTACCCGCGATTGACGCGAAATGATGTCCGAACACGATGCTCTTGGCCGTCGGCACATAGTCCCGGTCGTCGTTCACCTCCACGCTCGGCACAAGCGCCTTCGCGTCCAGCCGGAATATCTTCCTGGATAACCACCGGCCATACGTGTGATACGCCACCAGAAACCCGATGCCCGATGCGACCGCGATCAGCAGTGTGCCCATGACGCCTTTCCCTCATTGGCGGGATCCTGGAAAACGCCGCAATCATCGTATCAACCACCTCGCCGGCGATTCCACCCTCCCCCAAACCCCATGGCGATAGCAGCGATCAATGAAACGGTCTTTCCTGGCTGCGGCGTCTTCGCCGCAGGGATTCGTTCCGAAAGAGGCATGAATCAAAACCCCCAAAAACCGCGTTTTTAAATTCCCCCGCGCCGCCAACGACGTTTCGTCTTCACATGCCCTGTTTCCAAGCCTTGGATTCATGACATGCCAAGCGCCAAGCGTCGGATCAGCCCAAACCCATGCCCGCGCCCCCGGGCCCCCGCGCAAACAGCCCCGAAGACTGCCTTGTGATTCATTTCCGGAATGGTAGCTTTCCGTCGGATACTCCAGCGATTCGCTTGATCTCCGTTCGATTCTCCATGGATTCATCTGATTCACGCGAGCCGCGTGGTCACGGAAAATGACGGACGCACAGCGTCCGGCTCGGACATGGCGCAAGCGACACCCATGCCCCCGAATATCAGAGCCGGACTCCGCGAGTCCGGCATTCGCCCGAACGAGCCGGAAGCGCCAGCAACGGCCCTCCCGAATGCGCCCGCAACCCGAACGAGCCGGAAGCGTCAGCGACGGCCCTCCTACGAATCACCCGTGATGGTCGTCGCCGGAGGACCGTCGCTCACGCTTCCGGCTCGTCATGTGACTGAAACATTCCCGTCGCCCCGCCCTCGCCGGTTGTCCCCGCCCCGTCTTCGTGATACACATAACCCCGCACCGCGTGCCCGCCACCACGCCGGCCGCGCCGTCCGGGAGTCCTGGCCATGCGTCGATATTTCAATCGCCGTTGCCGCGATGACAACTCCCCATCCGCAATTCGCCCAGCCGGAAATGTCAAATGTCAAGCGTTGATCCCTGAGTTACCCCCCACCGTTTTGGTCCTTAGCTCGGCTCCGGAATTCGGGTGATTTGGATGAATTCAGATGAATTCACAATGTCAACTGCAAGCGAGGTAAAGTCTGGAACGAGTTCCAGAATAAACCTCCACGTCACAAAGTTGTTCGGCTTCCCGACTTCGAACGGATAGGTCTGCCCTCGGTACGTGACGCTGGCGTTCTTCGCGGAGGTCGGAAAGAAAAGCCCATTGTTGTGCATCACGTTTCTTACGTTGCGAATGAGGTCCAGCAACGGAGCGTGCTGCTGCATATTCAGTTTCTTAAGAAGCCACTCGTAAATGCTCTTGAACTCGCTGCATCCGTGCGAGCAGGCAACCGGGTCCAAGGCTCGCACAAAGACCCGGAACGAGCTTTCGAGGGCGAAAAAGAGGTTCTGAATAAAGGAGATGCGCAGGAACATGTTGAACTCATCGCACGAGTTCTGGATGGCATGAGGGGAATCGCCGTACTTGACTTTCTCGGTCCACCATTCGCGCCTGCAGAGATGGTGCGCCATAAATGCCACACCGAGGTGTGCACTGCCCACTACGTTCGAGCACTTGTTGAAAATGGTGAGGCGGGCATCGTCGTCTTGCCAGTCGGTATGTCGAGATCGAAGCCGTTCGCGGGCATCAATCATCCCATTTCGAACGGTCTCGAGGGTAGCATTCAGGTAGTCGAGATCCTCTCCCATATGGAGCCTAGTCAAGCCGTCGAACGTCGCCGAGAGATTCAAAGGGGTCAGACATTCTCAGGGGTCAGGACCCGAATTGCCCGGAGACCGTTCCCGATCCGACCACAAGAAGCAATATGGCACGACTCCATGGTCTCGTCAATTCCCAGAAGATAGACAAGTCTGGTAGGTGTGCCAATTTCCCCGGGCAGAATCTTAGGCGGCGGTTTGGCGTTGGCGGGGCGGTGCAAAAACGGTGTCGGATAGTCGGATTGGACTTCCCCACGAATGGTGGGCGCGCCTTCGGGCAGGGAGGTCCTGCCGGGATAAGTTAGCATCGACCGGGATATCCGTTTGCCAGGTGGGTATTCTTCAGCATCAGGAGATCGCGCATGGAGCCGCGGATCAGCATCATTACGCTGGGCGTTCGTGATCTGCCGCGGGCGATCCGGTTCTATCGTGACGGCCTGGGACTGCCCACCTCGGCCAGGGATGATGCGACCATCGCTTTTTTCACCACCGGCGGAACCCGGTTGGCGCTCTATCCCCTGGACCGTCTGGCGGAGGATGTTTCACCGGATACACAGGTTCCATTGCCGGGTTTTACGGGCATCACGCTGGCGCACAATGTGCGGAGGAAAGAGGACGTAGCGGCGGTTCTCGATCTGGCGCGACGGGCCGGCGGCCGGATCGTCAAGCCTGCTCAGGATGTTTTCTGGGGCGGACACAGCGGCTACTTCAGCGATCCGGACGGCTACCTCTGGGAAGTCGCCTGGGGGCCGATGTTCAGCTTTGACTCGCAGGGGGCCTTGATCATTCCGGAAGAGGCGTGAACGCGCGCCAAGACGCTGAGGCGCTGAGCAGATGAGAACAGTCGAATCGCGTGGCCGGCTATTTCGACTGCATGGCGGAACTTCCGGGGGCGGGATCGTCCACAGCCAGCACGAACGGGAACTGGCCTCGTTTGGCGGCGGAGAGTTGCACCAGCACTTCCGTGAGCAATTCCACCATGCGAGCGAGCAGGCGGCGGCCTTTGTCGGCCGTGGCGCGTCTGGGGTTGCCCACGCCGGTGTCGGCGGTCAGCGCGGGCCAGTGGCGGGTACACCAGACGCCGGGGGTGCTGGTGAGGGCGGGCAGTTCGCTGGGCCGGGTCGAGCCGTCGCCGGCGGTGGACAGGGGGGCGACCCAATCCGGGGTCAGGTGCATCACGATGCTGGTTTCAAATTCGTCCGCGTGATCGCCTTTCTGTTCGTCCAGCACATCCTTGCGGTTGTCCGCCATCTGAAAGCCGTTGGCGACGACGATGAGGATGGGCAGGTCGAGCATGACGTCGCGGACCATGGATTTGAATTCGTTGCCGCCGTGGAAATTCACGAGCACGAGCCGGTCGATGCCTTGACGGACGAGGCTTTCGGCGACGTCGCGCAGCACGAGGGCCTGGGTGCGTGCCCGCATGGTGATGGTGGCGACCTGATTGAGCTGGGCGTGGTCGATGCCGAAGGGGATGACGGGCAGGACGACGCATTTCGCGCCGCGCGCCACCGCCGCGGCCGCAGCCTGTTCCGACAGTCCCACGGCTTCGATCACGTCCGTGCCGTGGGGCAGGTGGTAGTTGTGCGCTTCGGTAGCGCCCCACGGCAGCACCGCGACGTTGGGCTTATGGTCGAGCATCTGACGATACGATGCTTCATGCAGCACGTAAGGTCGCGCCTGGTAGGTCATGGGGAGACATCCTGTATGTCCCGGGAGAAAAGGCATGATACCAATGGGGATTGACTGCGGCGAGACTCGCGGGCAGTTTGCCCGCGGCTGGGACACAGGGCGAACGCCTATGACTTTTACCCCTCTCCCTTTCAGGGAGAGGCTGGGAGAGGGTACGTCGAACGATCACGTTTTGCCCGTGATCTGACGTGTCGGTTTACGTACGCCGAACCCTCATCCTAACATGACATCGCTACGGCGAATCGTCGATGATGCCCACTCGGCGTCGTCGGCTGCGGTAGGCGGCGGCGTTGCGTCGCTGGTGATAGGCGGCTCGGCGGGTCAGCTCACGCCACGAACGCCAGTCCCGACCCGTGATCCTCTGGAGCAGCAGCCGCGAGGCCTCGACCCCCGGGGGCCCAGGGAAGCCCGTAGGCCAGTGACCACCGCCTGAGCATGCTCATCGCCGACGCCGTCGTCTCGGACCCTTCGACCCGCGCCAGCACCCGCCCCGTGGCGTCATCGATCATCCCCATCAGCACGCACGGCTTGCCGCGACCTTCAAACCAGTCGTGATGACTGCCGTCCAACTGCACCTGTTCGC
>JADLAP010000105.1 GCA_020848195.1 Phycisphaeraceae bacterium | reverse complement strand
CACGACAAATCGCGGGTAAAACGTGATGGATCGCCGTACCCTCACCCAGCCTCTCCCTGAAAGGGAGAGGGGCAAAAGCCATATGCGTTCGCCCTGTATTTTCCCCTGCTGTCTTGACCCTTCGTCCCCAGCGCGGGACACTGCGGCGCTCCATGAGTTACGAACGATTCAATATCGAGCAGTTGGACGCCTACACGCCCGGCGAGCAGCCGACGGCGGTGGATGTGGTCAAGCTGAACACGAACGAAAATCCGTATCCCCCGACGGACGCGGTGATGCAGGCGATCCGACAGGTGACTGCCGAGTCGCTGAGGCGTTATCCATCGCCTCGGGCGGCGACATTCCGCCAGACGGCGGCGGAAGTCCACGGCGTCACGCCGGACCACATTCTCGCCACCAACGGCGGCGATGAACTGCTCCGCATGGCGGTGACCACGTTCTGCCAGGCCTACAGCTACGCCCCGCTGCTGCCCGGCGATCGCGGCGGACTTGGCGAAACGCTGCCGACCTACTCGCTCTACGACGTGCTGGCGGGCATCCACAACACGCCGGTGGTCAAGGTTCCGCTGAATGCGGACTGGTCGATTGCCGCGGATTTCGCAGAGCAACTCAACGACGCCGGCTGCCGACTGGCGCTGGTGGTCAATCCCCACGCCCCCTCCGGCCGGCTGGAAACCGTGGATACGCTGCGGGCCATCGCCAGGGCGTTTCGCGGCGTGCTGCTGATCGACGAAGCCTACGTCAACTTCGCCGCGCGCGACACGGTCGATCTCGTCCGCCCCGGCAGCGACGTGGACAACGTCATGCTCCTGCGCACGATGAGCAAGGGCTATTCGCTGGCGGGCCTGCGGTTCGGTTATGCCATCGGTCATCCGAAGCTGATCGCGGCCATGGACAAGTGCCGGGACAGCTACAACACCGACGCGCTGGCGCAGGCGGCGGCGACGGCGGCCCTGCGCAGCCGGGATATCGCGGCCCAGACGTGGGCGAAAGTCATCGCCGAGCGCATGCGCGTCACCAGCGAGCTTCGCCGCCGCGGCTGCGAGGTGCCCGACAGCCAGAGCAACTTCATTCTTGCCGCCGTCCAGGGCACGCCCAACGCGCGGGAGATGTACCAGAGGCTCAAGGATCGCAACATCCTCGTCCGATACTTCGATCAGGAGCGTCTGCGCGACAAGCTGCGCATCACCATCGGCACGCCGGCCCAGAACGACGCGCTGCTGGCCGCCTGGGACCAACTGACCGCCACAAGGGCATGACCATGCGAAAAACCTCACGAACCGCAAGCATTTCCCGCCAGACGCGAGAAACCCGGATCACGCTCGACCTCTGCCTCGACGGCGGCGACTACGACAACAAGACCGGCGTCGGATTCTTCGACCACATGCTCGATCATGTCGCCCGTCACGGCCGGCTTGGACTGAAAGTCAGCGCCGCCGGCGACACCCACATCGACGACCACCACACCGTGGAAGACGTCGGCATCGTCCTCGGCCAGGCGATCGACAAGGCGCTGGGCGACAAGAAAGGCATCGAACGCTATGGCTTTGCCTCCGTGCCCATGGACGAAGCCCTGGCGCGGGTAAGCATTGACCTTTCAGGCCGGGCGGCGCTGATCTTCGATGTCCGCATCGACGGCTTCGACCAGCGCGGCGCCAAAATCGGCGGATTCGATGTCCAGCTCGTCCGCGAGTTTCTCAATGCCGTCGTCCAGTCGGGCAAATTCAACTGTCACGTGGAAGTGCCGCATGGCGACAATCTGCACCATGTGGCGGAAGCGATCTTCAAAGCGCTCGGACGGGCGCTGCGCCAGGCGGTGGCTGTCACCGGCGACGAGGGGCCCAGCACCAAGGGCGTGCTGTAATTTCGAGCATCACCGGTTAACGTACGTGTCCCCCGGTGTCCCCCGGTGTCCCCCGGCAGAGCCGGGGGCTTCGGAGGGGAAACGCGATTGGACGTCACCTGTCATTCAGCCCCCGGCTCCGCCGGGGGACGGCCACGATCACCCCACGCATCCGTCGGCTCCGCCGGGGGACACGCCCAATGACCGGCCACGTTTATCCCGTCGTCGCGGATCGCAACTGCGTTTGTGTGAAGAGCTGGTACATCCGGCATCGCTGAAGCAATTCCGTGTGCGTGCCCTGGTCGATGATCTGGCCTTCGTCCATCACCACGATGCGGTCGGCGTCGATCACCGTGCTCAAGCGATGGGCGATGATGAAGATGGTCCGGCCCTGGCGGATCTGACGCAGAGCCAGATTGATTTTCGCTTCGGATTCCGCGTCGATCTGACTGGTCGCTTCGTCGAGAATGAGGATCGGCGGATCGCGGAGAATCGCGCGGGCGATGCAGAGTCGTTGGCGTTGACCGCCGGAGAGTCCGCCGCCCTGTTCGCCCAGTTCGTAGTCGTAGCCGCCGGGCAGTTCCTGGATGAACTCATCAGCGCGGGCCTGTTTGGCCGCCTCGATGATGCGTGATCTTGGCTCATCCTGACGGGAATAGGCGATGTTCTGCGCGATGGTGCCGCGAAAGAGCACGCTCTGCTGCGTAACGATGGAAATCTGCTGGCGCAGGCTGCGCAGGCCGACGGTGGAAATGTCGATGCCGTCGATCAGCACCTGGCCCTGCTGGGGCACGAGCAGCCGGGGCAGGAAGTTGAGCAGCGTGCTTTTGCCTGAGCCGTTGCCGCCGACGACGGCGACTTCGGAGCCGAAATCGATGTGGAGGGACAGGTCGCGTACGGCCGGCTTGCGAGACCCGCTGTAGGCGAAGGTGACGGATTTGAAATCCACGCCCTGATGGTGGCGAGGCAACGCCTTTTCGTCCGGAATCCGGTACTTGCCTCGCGGCTCCACGGGCAGGCTCATCACTTCCTTGATGCGATCCGCCGCAACGGAGCTTTCGTGCAACTGGTTGTGCAGGTTGGACAGCGGCTTGATCGCGCCGGCGGCGGCGGCGAGCATGCCCAGCACGGCAATGAACTCCTCGCCCGATTCGCCTCGCCGGAAGATCAGCCACGCCGCCGCGCTGGCTGCCGTGACGATCGCCACCATGGAGGCGATTTCCACCACGGGCGACGACAGCGACCGGGCCGTGCGCGCCTTCATTTCCTGCTGAAACACGTTGCGATTGTTCCGGTTGAACCGGCGGGATTCGTAGCCCTCGGCGTTGTACGACTTGACCACGAGAATGCCGGTGAAGGATTCGATGATCGTTTCGACGATCTTCGCCTTCTGCTGCAGCGACCGTTTGGTGGATCGCCGGATGATCTTGCCGAACTTCCGCATGATGACGCTGACCACGGGCAGGCAGAGCAAAGCCCATAAGGTGATGCGCCAGTTGATGACGAGCGCCATCGTCACGCCGCCGATGCCTTTGAGCGATTCCCCAAGCACGCGTCCCATCAGGGCGCGGTAGCCGGCCGACAGGATTTCCGTATCCGTCAGGACCTTGATCAGGTGTTCCGAACTGCCTTTCTGAAGCAGATCGATGTAAGGCGCGTGCACCAGCCGTCGCATGATGCGCGCCCGCCAGACCATCGTCATGCGCATCACCACGGTCAGCGTCAGCCATTCATGGAAGAACCGGCCCACGTTGCCGAGCACGGTCATCACCATGATGACAAGCAGAATCAGCTCGAACGACCAGAACGGCTCCGTGGGCAGAAGCGGAGCCACCTGGTTCAGCGCCTCGCGCAGCGAGGCCGGCACGGAAGGTTTTTCCGCTATTTTCAGCAGGATTTGCGCCAGGGTTTGATGGTTTTCCAGTTCCGTCAGCAGCTTGATCGCCGGCAGCAGCATGCCCACGCCGATGCCGAAGCAGGCGGCATTGAGGTCCGCGCCGCCGAAGGCGGCCAGCAGCGGACGCCAGTAACGCAGCAGGTCGCGCGACGATGACCAGAACGCTGGTGTCATGCGGACACATCCTTCGTCAGTTTCGCCAGATCGTCGAAGAACCGGGGATAGGTCTTGTCCACGCAGCGGGGATCGGCGATGACAACGCCGGGGGTCACGAGCGATGCGACGGCGAAGCTCATCGCCATACGGTGGTCGTCGTAGGTTTCAATGATCGCGCCTTCGCCGACGGAAGGTCCGGCTGCGGGCGGGTCGATGACCAGGTCATCGCCCTCAATGACAACCTTCGCGCCAAGTTTGGTCAACTCATTTTGCAATGCCGCCAGACGATCGGTTTCCTTCACCCGCAGATTGCCCACGTCGCGGATGGTCGTCCGACCGTGGGCATACAGCGCGACCACCGCCAACGTCTGCGCCATGTCGGGCATGGCGTTGAGATTCACGTCGATGCCGCGGAGTCTTTCGCCCGGGCGCGGGCCGATGACCGTGATGCGATCCGACTCGCAGACCACGGCCGCGCCCATCCGCTGCAATACCTCGGCGAAACCCGCGTCGCCCTGCACGCTGCGAAAGCCGAGGCCTTCGATGGTGATTTTGCTGCCCGGCACAATGGCCGCCGCCGCGAGAAAGTAGCTGGCTGCCGAGGCGTCCGGCTCGATTGCGTAATCCCTGCCCACATACTGACCCGGTTGTATTGCAATCCTGCGCAGGCCCGGCTCCGCTTCCACCTCCACACCGAAGGCCGCCATCGTCGCCAGCGTCATCCGCACATAAGGCTCGCTGGTGATCGGCCCGTCGAATCGCAGCGTCAGCCCATTCCCGCAATATGGCCCGATGTGCAGCAGCGCGCTGATGTACTGGCTCGACAACGTGGTCGTCAGCGTCACCTCGCCGCCGCGAAGACCACTGGCCAGCACGCGAAGCGGCGGATAGCCGTCCTGTCCGAGGTATTCGATCCTTGCGCCAAGCTGGCGCAGCGGCTGGACAAGCTGGGCGATGGGACGTTCCCGCATGCGCGGCACGCCATCGAGTTCATATTCGCCCTGTCCCAGACAACAGGCAGCAGTGAGAAAGCGATAGGCTGTGCCCGCATTGCCCACATGCAGCGTCGCCTTGCTTGCCGGAATGCCGCCGGCCTGACCTTCCACCACCCGTTCATCCGGCACATCGCCCGCGGTGATGGCAAAGCCCAGCGACATCAAAGCCTGCCGCATGAAACGGGCATCATCCGCTTCCAGCACGCCGCCAAGCCGGCTACGACCCTGGGCCAGCGCAGCCAGCAGCATCGCCCGGTTGGTCAGGCTCTTGGAACCCGGAGGCCTGACCGTCGCCGTCAGCGGCCCCGTCACCGGCTTGATCGTCCACGTTTCGCGCATCGGAATTTGAGTTAGCCGCGGATGAACGCAGATGAACGCAGATAAGAAAAAATCAGAAGTTCAAACGGTCTGAAAACATATCCTTGCAGAGTAGTTTGTCACTGAAAACTGCTATCTGCATTTTGTCTTATCTGCGTTCATCTGCGTTCATCTGCGGCCAACTCCCTCACTCGGCTTTGCGGAAGACCGCCACGACGTTTTCCACGGGGACGACGAAGAGGCGGTTGTCGCCCTCGAAGTCGACCGGAATCGCTTCCTTGGGGTTGAACAGCACCCGGTCGTACTGGTGGATGGGATAGTTCGGATCGTTGCCGACCTCGGCGGAAACGGAAACAATCCGCCCGGTCAGAGTGGGGATCTCGATCTTGTCGGGCAGGTGGATGCCGGACTTGGTCTTTTTCTTGTCCTCGTCCTTGCGGATCAGGACGCGTTTGCCAATGGGTTCCACCGTTTCGAGAGCGGGCTTTTTCTGCGTGGATTCGTTCATTGCGGAATTGTAGCGATTGGGTGGGATTCACGCATATCCGTGGGGTTCCGCGACGCCGCAAGCGGCGGCTTCCGGGAGCATCCTCAGCCGGCGTAAGGCCCGCGCGCGTCGTAGACCAGTTTCGCCTTGCCGGGCAGTTTGCCGTGTTCGTCGAAGAGCACCAGTTCATTGGGCTGGCCGACCTTCAGCCACGGCTCAGGCAGGTAGTACCGGCTCTGCGGCTCCACGTTTTTACCCGCCTGCGTGGCGACGAAGTACCGTCCCACGTTGATGCCGTTGAGGAACATCTGACCCTTGCTCATGCCTGTCAGTTCCAACCATAGCGGCGTTTCCGTGCCTGTCACGTCGAACGCGCAGCGATGCCATGTGGGCACGCCGGTGGCGGTCTTCGTGGCCGGTTGATACTGGTCCAAGGCGGGAACGGTCCACGGCGCAAACGCCCACGTCGCGCCGGCGGTCAGGTTTTCCGCGATCTGGAACAGGCGAACCTGTCTGGCGGGATCGACTTTGACATTCAACGTGTCGACCGCGGTGAAAAATGCGATTTTCAGGCGATTGAGGCCTGTTTTCAGGCCCATTTCGCTATCCAGCACATATCGGCCACGATGGCCCGTCTGGTTGGGCACGTGCAGCGCCACCGGCTTGTCGTGCAGCAGCACCATGGCAGTCACAGGCAACGCGGATAGATCGAGCACCATCGGCTTGCCCGCCTGGGCCTTGAACGACCATGCGTACACATCGCCGAGATTCCGTTCGCCTTGGCGCATCATGGGCACGAATCGACTGATCGCAAACGGGTCCGGCGAGGTGGCGATGGCGTGCGTCGGCTTGTCCAGCGTCAACGGTTTAAGCTGGACCAGATGGTTCGGCAAGCCTTTGCGTTCGCCGATGCCCGCCCCGGCGCAGTAGCGGCCGAGGTTGTCGGCGAGCACGACCATGTGGCCGGCGAGGGTGACGTTGACCGGCTCCTCCGTTGCGCCCGGAGCGATGCCCGCCAGCGCGACGAGTTTGCCCTGGTGATACAGGTGCAGCCGGTCGCCGCCGTCGAGCGTGGAGACGTTCGCCTTGCGCGAGCCTTTGAAGGTCAGGCGATACCAGCCGTAGCCGAACGAAGCGCCGCAGGCTTCGAGGCTCTGGGGACCGGGAATGGGCTTAAACGCTTCGGACTCGCCGGACACCATGTCGCGCAGGGCGAGCTGTTTCCAGCCGCGCAGCGATGGCGCCGTGGGGGCCT
>JADLAP010000104.1 GCA_020848195.1 Phycisphaeraceae bacterium | reverse complement strand
CCGTACCGCATGTTCACCAGCCGCGCGGAACATCGGCTGCTGCTGCGGGCGGACAACGCGGATTTGAGGCTTACTCCGCTGGGCCGGCAGTGGGGGCTGGTGGACGATCATCGCTGTCACGTGATGGAGCAGCGACGGCAGGCCATCGAGCAGCTTCGCCGCGTGCTTCAGACGAAGAAACATGATGGCCTGAAACTGGAGGACTGGTGCCGTCGTCCGGAGGTGGGCGTGGGGGAACTTCAGACCATGTTGGATCACGCGGCGTCAACGGACGTGCTGGAAACTGTGCTGGCCGACATCAAGTACGGCGGCTATCTGGACAGACAGCAACAGGACATCCGTCGCCTGCGCGAACAGGAGAGCGTGACACTGCCCGCCGATCTCGACTATGCACGCATCCCCAGCCTGCGCACTGAAGCGAAGCAGACGCTGATGCGATTCCGTCCCGCCACCTTCGGTCAGGCATCCCGGCTTTCCGGCCTGACCCCGGCGGACCTGATGGTCATCACCGTGGCGATTCGACGATAATCCCGCCACACCTTTTTCCGGATTGGAACCATCATGATGCGAACGCGATGGACCTTGACGTGGATGCTGCTGGCTGGATTGTGGACGTCTTCGCTGCACGCGCAGACGCCGGCCGACACGAAAAACGACGCATGGTACACCCTGCTCCTCGGAGGACAGCCGGCCGGATGGATGCACACCGTCGAGCGGATCGGCAACGACCGGATCGAGTCGATGTCCAGCACCCAGATCTCGCTGCGCCGCGGCGAGATTGCTTTGCAGATCGCCGTGGATACACGCTTCGCCGAGACGCCGGACGGCAAGCCGATCGAGGCGGAAGTCACGCAGAAACTTGCAGCGATGTCCGTTCGTCAACTCATGCGGTTTACAGACCACGACATTGAAATGACCATCACGCAGGGCGATCAGTCGCAGACACAGCACTACGGCCTGCCGCAACAGCCCTGGCTTGCGCCGGCCGCGTCGCAGCGCTATCTGGAAGAACAGATCCGCGCCAATCAGGAAACGGTTTCCTACTGGACGATGGATCCCGCCTCCGGCCCGACGTTGTTTCAAGTTCAGATGCGGAAAATCGGGCCTGTGGACACGGAAGTCCTCGGCAAGGTCGTGCCCGGCATCGCGTGGAAGGTCTCCATGTCCCAGTTGCCCGGGATCATCGTCAGCACCGTCACCAACGAGCGAGGCTTGCCGCTGCGATTCACCATGACGCCCATGCCCGGCTTCGAGTTCACGGTGATCGCGTCGGATGAGCAACTGGCCAAAGCGCAGGTGAATCCTCCGGAACTGATGGTCAGCACGCTGGTCAGCCCGGATCGGCCGATTACTAGCGCCCGGTCGCTCCGCCGCGCGGTGTATGAACTGGAGATCACGCCGGGCGATCCGGGCATGGCGAAGGTCGAACCCTCCACGCTGCCCGTCACCGGCGTCCAGCGCGTCGAGCGCCGCGGCGACTTGGTCATGCGGGTCAGCGTGGACATGGATCATCCCGCCTCCTCCGTTGCGGAAGCTCCGGGCGACAACTATCTCCGTGCCACCTCCAGCCTCAACATACAGGACCCCGTCGTCGTGGACCTTGCCCAACAGGCGGTCAGCACATTGGAGAAGGACGCCGGCGACGCGGTTCGCGCCGAAGCCATGCGAAAATTCGTGCATGGCTTCATCAACACGAAAGACCTGGCTGTCGGTTCCGCCACCGCCAGCGAAGTGGCCCGCGTCCGGCAGGGCGATTGCAGCGAGCACGCCACGCTGCTGGCTGCGTTGCTGCGAGCACAGGGCATTCCCAGTCGCACCGTCAGCGGCCTGCTCTATGTCGATGCTTTCCTCGGCAAAAAGCAGGTCTTCGGCTATCACATGTGGGCCGAAGCCTGGCTCCGCGACACGGACGGCAAGGGACGATGGGTCGATCTCGACGCCATCCTCGGCGACGATCTGCCCTTTGACGCCACGCACATCGCTCTCGGTGTCAGCGACATGAGCGACGACCGTGTGGCCAACGACATGCTGCAACTGGTTCCGCTGATCGGGCGATTCAAGATCAAGATCATTGAGCCGGAAGACGTGAGGCCGTGATGGATGATCGACAGGCCATGTGGTTGAGCATGTTACAGCAGGTGCGGGAGGGCGAGTTGGACCCGGCCCATGCGGCGGCGCGGATCGAACAATCGCTGGCGCAGCCGCTGGGTTATGCCTTGGTGGATCACGACCGTACGCGTCGCTGCGGCGTGCCGGAGGCGGTCTACGCGGCGGGCAAAACGCCGGAGCAGACCGCGGAGATTGCGCAGGCAATCGCGGAACGTCACGGCTACTGCCTGATCACCCGCATGACGCCGGAACATGTCGAGGTGTTGCGACGGACCGCCGGAGATCGGACGTTGGACGTGGCTCCGCGAGGCCGGACGGTGATTCTCGGCAACCCGCCGGTGGAGGCGAGTGATGTGGTCGTCGTGCCCATCGTCACCGCCGGCTCCAGCGATGAGATTGTCGCGGAAGAGGCGATGTGGACCTGCCGCGTGCTGGGGCAGCCGGTGGTGCGGATCAACGATGTCGGCATCGCCGGGGTGCATCGACTGGGCCGCCATCTGGAAACGCTGCGGGAGGCGAAGGCGATCATCTGCATTGCCGGCATGGAAGGCGCGCTGCCGAGCGTGCTGGGGGGGCTGGTTCCCGGCACGGTGATCGGTGTGCCCAGCAGCGTGGGTTACGGGGCAGCCTTGAACGGCTGGACCGCGCTGCTGTCGATGCTGACCAGCTGCGCCGCGGGCGTGGTGGTGGTGAACATCGACAATGGTTTCGGCGCTGCCGTCGCCGCCGCGCGGATCACACGCACATAGCGCCACGGCTTGTCGTGTCCTGACCGCACACCGACGGCGTCCGCGGTTCATCGCCGATCTGCGCCAGCCACGGGTTGGCCTGCGCGTCCAGCACCCGTTGGCAACGGCGAAGCAGCAGAAAGACAGCAAGGCCCGCGACGAGCGCGATCGACGCGGAAATGCCGAAGATTTTCGCAGCCAGAATGCGGTAGTCGTCGGCCACCGGCTGCGCATCGCAGCTTGCCGCCTCCACCAGTTCCAGTTCGCCGTGGCCGACCTTGCCCGCGTAACGGGATTCCAGCGCGGTCAGGTAGGCCTTGCCCAGCGCGTCCAGCACCGCCGTGGCCAGCGCCGGTTTGGCGGAAATCCAACTGAACCGGAACCGGCCATGCTCTGCCGCCGCGATCGTCAGCGACTGCGTCAATTGCGACTGAAGCTGCGATTCCGTCAGTTCCGTGTCATAACCGCGGAACGTCAGCAGCGAGTGGGCTTCGCGGATCACAGCCGGTTCGAGCAGACGCTTTCGGACATCGTCGGATGTGGCGGCTTCCGATGCGACGACCGAATCGGGCAGTTTGACGATGAGCCGGGCTTTCCACTGCGGCTGGTGGAGTCGCTGGGCCGCCAGATGGCTGACGCCCGCGAGCACAGCGAGGCAGAGCACCGCGGCGAAAACCAGGCTTCCCGCTCGATGGGCCGCCCAGCGTTCGATCATCCGTTTTTCACTGGCTTCCAGGGCGCGGCGGACATCGACAAGCATGCGCCGCTGCTGTCCCAGTTCGCGCACCTGATCCTCCAGCGGCGACTGAGGCCGATCCGGTCGCAGCGACGGCTGAGCCTGCTTCTCCGCACGCAACTGGCGCAACCGTTGGGCCATGGCTTGGCGTTTGCTCTTGAGCCGATCATGCTGCTTCACGAGTTGATTGCGGCCCAGATGCAGCAGTTTGCGCAGCTTGCGTTCCTTGGCCAGCAATGCCGCCTGACGCTGATCGCAGGCTTTGCGGGCCTGCTCCAGTTCCTGCCGGCGGTGTTCGAGGCTGGCCGCCTGGGCGTCGAGGGAGTCCTTGAGCCTGGCTGAATCCTGCTGCTGCCGTTGAAGATCGCAGGTCAGATTTTCCTGACGAAGACTGATCTGAACCGCGGCGTCCGCGTGCTCCCGGCCTTTCTTCTCCAAATCCGTCCATTGACGCTGAAGCTGGGCTTCCTGCTCCGTCAGCCTTGCCTGCAGTCGCTGAACGGCTTCTTCCCGCCGTGCCAGTTTCTCCATCTGCTGCGTGAACGCCAGTTCGCGGTTGGCCGCGTCGCCTTCCTTCTCGGTCAGTTGACGTTCCCGGGTGGACAGTGCCTTGGCGTGCTCCTCGAAGACCTCGTCTTCCTGCCGGCATTGATCGGTCCACATAGCCTGCCGTTTGGCCAGATCGTGTGCGGCGGCGTCGATGGCGACGCGTTCAAGCTGGTTTGCCTCGCGCCGCTGCTCCACCTCGCCAACAGCCGCCAACAGCGTCTGTTCCAGTTTGTCCAAGTCCGATTGACGATCGGCGACCCCTCGCCGCGACTGTTCGATCTGTCGGCCCTGCTCGTCCAGTTGTTCACGACGATGATCCTGCGAACGCTGCTGCTCCAAAAGCCGGCGTTCCAGGTCCTGCAATTCCTGTTTGCGGGCGGCAAGCTGTTCGTTCAGGCGGCCCATTTCCTCGCCGCGGCGACGCAACTCCGCTTCTGCCTCGTCCAGTTGCTTCGCTCGCCGCGCCCACTGCGCAAGCTGCTTCTGGCTGCGACTCTGCCAGTCCTGCAACTGGCGCAGATCGCTCCCGAGCTTCGACAGCAGGTCAACGACCTGCTCCGAATCGGGCTGCACGGATACCGATGGACTGGGCGGGGTGCGGCTGGGCATAGTGATAGACGCTTGGGTTGCTGCCGGATCAATCGGACATGGATGAGAGGCAAATGAGAATCGGTAGGGGAAAACGCCGATATGCGGGCCGGTCATGCCAGCCGTGCCGGACATGCCGGATGCAACGCGGCTGAGGGACGTGCTGGCATGACAGCGCTACCGCGGCTCAAGAATCCAGCCACCGTTTGCCGATAGCCAGCGTCTGCTGGTCCGTCAGGTCGCCGAGCATCACCCCTCGCCGCGGGCCATGGGCGTCATCGACGAATCGGCTCACGCCAGGCAGGGAACCAAGACCCCCGCGGTCCAGCGGCAATACCGCGGGGAAACCGGCAAAATCGACAACTGCGTCGTGGGCGTGCATCTGCTCTACAGCGT
>JADLAP010000333.1 GCA_020848195.1 Phycisphaeraceae bacterium | reverse complement strand
GTCGTATCGTTTTAAACAAACTTTCACGAAGGACAAAATTCTCGAAGCGGTCCGCTCGAAAATCCCGACCCGTAACCAGCTGTTGCACCAGCTTCTCAAAAAAGGTTTCGAGCAGGACGGATTTAAGTTCGAAGAGATTCGCCAGGGCGACGCCGTTTTCAATCTCATTCGCAAAACCATTCGTCCCGGTAATCGCCGCCTCATTCTTGTTCCGGGCCTGGGCGATTCTCCCGGTTCCTGGATATTGAGCTTCGGTCTGTCTCGTCGCAAGCTCATCAAGAGCTACGACGAACTCGTCATTCTGGATTTCCCGGGTTACCTCGGATTTCTCTCGCATCACAAACTGGCGCCGACGATGGCGATGCTTCAAAGTTTTGTGCGCACCGTTTGCGACGCAAATCCCCCGCACACGCTCATGGGCCATAGTCTCGGCGGTTGGCTTGTTGGGAAGTACGCGCAAGATCTTTGCCGTCCGGGCATCAGTTCGAATCCGGATGCAAAACGTTTGCAACAGCTCGTACTGATCGCGCCGTCCGGACTCACTCCGATGGAAGAGCGACAAGCATTCGCGGATTTTATCCTCGAAGGGCAAAAGCTCACGATTCAGGAGCTGCTCGAACGCGTGGTGTACGACCCGAAAATGTATCAGCTGCTCTTGAAAGAGGAATTCCGCCAGTTTTACGCGCAACCCGAGATCAAGCAGTTTATCGATTCGGTAAAGCAAGAAGAGTTCTTGGACGAATCGCAACCGTTTGCAACCGATCGACTCGCGATCATCTGGGGCGATCACGATAGGTTCGTTCCGGCTCAGTGGATGCGCCACTGGATCGAGCGCTTCGGCCCTTACACCGATGCGTACCTCATGATGGAGACCGGCCATCTGCCGCAGCTCGAACGTCCACAGGCCTTGTCCGAGGTGGTTTTCGATGCGTTGGGCTTATCGAGTAGCGCTCTTGAAGGCAAACACTGGAAAAAGATCCAGTCCCGGACGTTATCGTTCACGTCGAGCCTGCGCGAAGGCGCGGGGAACTCGTCGCCGAAGCT